>NZ_JAKUHE010000009.1:0-249970 GCF_022664315.1 Bacillus cereus group sp. BfR-BA-01309 | reverse complement strand
GCGGCACACAGCTTTTGGATATCATTTTGTCGTCTATCACAATTATTCTTTGCCTATTGGCCGTTTTGCTATTTCTCTTAGGATTACGCAGTAGGAGAACGAATGAGCGGCAGCCAATGACAAAAAAGAGAATAACCGTAACAGTTATTTTCCTGACCGCTACGATTGCCCTGGGTATACTGTGCTGTGCTTTCGATTGGTCAACAATACTTATGTGGCAAACATATAGTGTTCTTACAGCTTTGATTTCGTCAGCATTATTAACAGCAAGCATTACATGGTTTGTATACACTCACCGATAAAATACCTAGCTCCCAAGATAAGCATAATGTTAAGTAATTAAATTTCGATTTATCCCGCTTTAATGAGCAGTAAGACCACATCTCCAAATTCAGCGAAAGCAAAGAAGTTAGGTGGGAGTCGGGCTGTCCGTAAACGTCCGATTGGTGAGGGCTAATAATCAGTGGGGGATGAAGAAAACCCCCACTGATTAAAGTTTCACTTTATTAAAAATGAAATAAAATAGTTAAGAAGTACGCATGGGTGTAACGAAGAACAAATAAAACATATCTCGCCACTAGAATGGGAGCATATCAACTTTTTAGTTGAGTAACACCAGTATTTCAGAAAAAATATGTTAAGCAAAAAATACAATAAGCTGTCCATATGGGCAGCTTATTTACATAATTCTCGTTATTGGAAGTTGATTAATATCAGTTCATTTGTTTTTCGAAAGGAGTTATTTTGTTCGTTCAAAGATAATATCAAAGTAATTCGCGTACCCCATAGTTGGTGGCGCAAATAGTTGATTTTATAGGGGGAAAACCTGTAACTAAAGCCTAATATAGGTGTTTTTGTTTAAATTTTGCTTAATTCTCACTAGTAATTAACTTAAAATTTAGAAATCGTTATATAATGAATTTAATTTAAAATTAGGAGTGATTAAATTGCCAGATATGATAAACCTCGTTCTTTTCATCATTATAGCGAGGTGTTAAAACTTCTAATAGAAAGCATATTCGATTAAGAAAGAAGGGGGAGTTATGAAAACTAGTGAAGAAACGCATTGGCAAAGGTTTAAACGTAAGAGTAAATCCCCGAAAGAGTGGTTAAAGAAAGTATACGAATTTTTTATTAATGAACACGTATGGGATGCTATCTTTAAAGTGTTCCTTAAACTAGTATGGGCAGTAAAAGGTATGGGGAAAAGCTTGAAACGGGTAATAGAAAACATATTCAATTAAATTCTATTCTTTCATAATTTCCTCATACGATCGATAATTTCCAATAAATTTGTTTTATATAATGGAGTGTGAATACGACAGTTGATACAGCAATGGCTATAATACCTATATGTGCGTAAAAATTGAAGTAATCATATTTCTGGAAGAAAAATTCAAGGACAGGAAATAAAAGAGTAAGACTAGCAATTAATATTAATTGTTCTTTTTTCATTATCATGCCTCCTTCTTTGTATAATTCAGCATTGATAGAAACAATTCCTATATGAATATCCTATACATGATCAGTTAACATAACGTCCTATTATCGGTAGCAAGGACAAGGAGGAACCCTGCTCTCACAAGGGAACCTCCTTTTTACGTTCTACGGATCTATGCAATTTTTTATACATTCCTATTCTGGTGCGGTTTTAGGGTTCTTGTCTGTTATTGGATTAACGAAAAAACTGTATAAAATTTCGCATACTCTTAGCGTGTTTTTTTCAAAAATGCTGGCGATATCTCACATCCATCAACTTATGAATTTTATAATTTCCTCAAACCAAGAATTTCTCGTGTTTTTAGTCCAAAATGTTATTTAATAAAAAAATATCTCGAATTTGAGATAAATCACTTGCTTTTTAATCACTTGAGATGTAAAGTGATAGTAACGAAAGCGATTGAGTCATATGAAAAACATACACTCACTTGCTTTTGATTAAAAAAACGAAGTAACTTATTCAGTAAAAACTAAGATGAATTTACAAAAACATAATGAGAATAAATTGAAAAGCTAAGAAGCATATTATTTTTTAGGTATCACTTGACTAGTAAAATGAAGCGGAGGAATTATCAATGTATGAAATTAAAGGGCATCATCACATTTCAATGGTTACAAAAAACGGAAGTGAGAATAACCATTTTTATAAAAACGTGCTTGGTTTACGCCGTGTGAAAATGACGGTAAACCAAGATGATCCATCGATGTATCACTTATTTTACGGAGATAGAACAGGGAGCCCAGGTACGGAACTATCATTTTTTGAAATGCCTTTAGTAGGAAAAACATACCGTGGTACGAATGCAATTACGCGAATCGGATTACTCGTTCCTTCAGAGGAAAGCTTACATTACTGGAAAGAACGATTTGAGAAATTTGGTGTGAAACACAGTGAAATAACAACATATGCAAATCGTCCTGCTTTGCAATTTGAGGATGCGGAAGGTCTTCGCCTCGTACTACTCGTTTCAAACGGAGAAAAAGTGGAGCACTGGGAAACTTGGGAGAAATCAGAAGTTCCTGCACAGCATCAAATTCAAGGAATGGGTTCTGTGGAAATGACAGTGCGTAGACTTGATAAACTGGCGAGTACACTTACAGACATATTTGGTTATACAGAAGTTAGCCGAAATGACGAAGAAGCGATTTTCCAGTCTATTAAAGGAGAAGCCTTCGGAGAAATCGTTGTGAAATATTTAGATGGTCCTACTGAAAAGCCGGGCCGTGGTAGCATTCACCATTTGGCAATTCGTGTAAAAAATGATGCAGAGCTAGCTCATTGGGAAGAACAGGTGATACAAAAAGGTTTCCATTCTTCAGGCATTATCGACCGTTTCTACTTTAAAAGCTTATACTTCCGCGAATCAAACGGAATCTTATTTGAAATTGCGACAGATGGACCAGGATTTACAGTTGATGGCGATGTAGAGCATTTAGGAGAAAAACTTGATTTACCGCCGTTCCTAGAAGAAAAGCGAGCAGAAATTGAAGCAAAATTAGCACCTATTGAAGAGAAGTAATAGAAGAGAAAATATAACTTTAAAACCACTGGAGGAATATAAAATGAACCAATTAAAAGGAATTCACCACGTTACAGCAATTACAAGTAGTGCAGAAAAGAACTATGAGTTTTTCACTCACGTTTTAGGAATGCGTTTAGTTAAAAAAACAGTAAACCAAGATGATATCCAAACATACCATTTATTCTTTGCAGATGATAAAGGTAGTGCAGGAACAGATATGACATTCTTTGACTTCCCAGGTGTTCCAAAAGGAGTACATGGTACAAATGAAATTTCAAAAACTTCATTCCGCGTTCCAACTGATGAAGCATTAGCGTATTGGGTGAAACGTTTTGACCGTCTTGAAGTGGAGCATACAGGAATTAAAGAGCAATTTGGTAAGAAAACTCTTTCATTTGTGGACTTTGATGATCAGCACTATCAATTAATCTCAGATGAATTAGATAACGGGATAGAATCAGGTACACCGTGGCAAAACGGTCCAGTTCCATTAGAATATGCAATTACTGGCTTAGGACCTGTATTTATTCGTATCGCAAACTTTAGTTTCTTTAAAGAAGTGTTAGAGAAAGTTTTATTATTTAAAGAGATTGGGCAAGAAGGAGAATTCTATTTATTTGAAGTAAACGAAGGCGGAAACGGTGCTTCTGTTATTGTAGAACATAATACGGTTCTTCCTGAAGCACAACAAGGATTTGGTACAGTGCACCATGCTGCATTCCGCGTAGAAAATCGTGCTGTATTAGAAGAATGGATTGAGAGAATCGGTAGCGTTGGCCTTCCGTCATCTGGATATGTAGATCGTCACTTCTTCGAATCATTATACGCAAGAGTAGCACCGCAAATTTTATTTGAATTTGCAACAGACGGCCCAGGATTTATGGGAGATGAGCCATACGAAACACTTGGTGAAAAATTATCATTACCTCCGTTCCTAGAGCCAAAACGTGAAGAAATTGAAAAATTAGTTCGTCCAATTGATACAGTAAGAAGCACGAAGGAATTTATTAAAGAGTAACAATAGAGAGAATAAGTAGGAGAGCAAGTAGTTTTAGCTAATCGCTGGAACTGCTTGCTTTTTTGTTTGGTCTATAAAATTTTCTGAAAAATGTTTCTCAAGTTTTCTAAATAGAAATATTTGGTATAATTCATTTAAATTATAAATTTTCTGACAATTATTTTTCAATACATAGAAAAGAGGTGATAATATACAATTTTGATAATTGTATAAATATCCTAATTTTGTAAGTTTGAGAAAAGGAGATGCGAGTGAATGGGAGCAGATGTAGTAACACGGGAGCAAATGAAACATTCTTTAGATGATTGGTATCGTGTAATGTTGCAGCAAAACATAGAGAAAGCCACAGAAATGAAAGAGGAGATTGATAGTAAGATTAGTGGGCTGGATGTGGATCAGGAGTTATCTTTGTATTTTACCTTATTAGATTTTAGATATAAAATGCTGACGGATTGGTTGAATATAAAAGAAAATAGTTTTGAGAGAATAGAATCTTTTGAAATTCCAACTAAAGGGTTTTTAGCGTATTATTATCATTTTTTTAAAGGAATATATTGTACTTCAATGTCTAAATATAGCGATGCGAAGGAAAGTTATGAAAAAGCAAATGAACTACTGAAATACGTTTCGCACTCTTTAGAAAATGCAGAGTTTGATTATCGTATGGGTAATTTTTACTATCAGACATATCAACAAGTTAATGCAATTGACTATTTGAGAAAAGCGAAAGAAGAGTTCAAAAAACATATAGGTTGCGAAATAAATATAGCGCTATGTGAAAATGCTTTTGGTCTGTGCTGTGTAGATTTGAAAAATTATGAACTCGCGGAAGAAAGCTTTAATGCTGCTATGGATATTTTCCAAAAGGTAAATTATGAAAAATATATTTTAATGGTGCGTCATAATTTAGCCTTTTTGTATGCTAGTCAAGATTTATCGGAACTTGCAGTTCGCCATGCATCCGAAGTTACAAAAAAACAGCCGAAATTTTTTAAAGCGCTATTTGTTGAAGCGCGTGAATGTTATAAATTAGGGCGATATCAATTGGCAGCAGATCTGATTGAAAAAGGTTTGGATATTTGTAAAGAATTAAATAAGGAAGAGTTTCAATATCGTTTTATGATTTTGAAAAGTGTAAACGAAAAATCACCTACATTAAGCTTAGAGCAAGTAGTTTTAGAAGGCATTACTTATTTTGAAAGAGAAGAGCTATGGGATTGTATACAGGAATACGCTGAAATGTTAGCTCTAAGGTTTCATAAAGAAGAGAATCATAATAAAGCAAGTCACTATTTTTACATGAGTCATAAAGCTCAAAAAAAATTATTAAAAAAAGGAGCGCTAAAATAATGAAAAAGATTCACTTTGGAATGTTGGGGATTGCGTTAGTAGGTGCGTTATCAATTGGAGTTAACAGTGCGTTTACAAATCAAGCATTAAATATAGGAGAGACAGGCGGAGCACCAGCAAGACCAGACTATGTTAGCTTTAATAAAGGAGATACTGGTGGAGCACCAGCAAGACCAGACTATGCTAGTTTTAATAGAGGAGACACGGGCGGAGCACCAGCAGATAATAGAGGAGATGGAGGAGCACCAGCCAACTTCAATAAAGGTGACGGTGGCGGTATTAGCAAACAAGACTCACACGCTGACCATTTTTAAATTAAATAATAAAGAAAAGGGACCTCATAACGAGGTCCCTTTTCTTTTTACGACTAAAAAGAATTGACTTACTTTAAATATGTAACTATAATAGTTACAAAATAACCATCACTAATGGCAGTGAGTAATATTTTTTTAGTATAATTGTAACTGTTATAGTTACAATTAAAAATAATCATAAAACAACCAAATAATGTAAAAACTTTAAATAGCAACAAGAGAAAGGAGACGGGAGTTTTGAAACGGTTTAAATTTTATTTCATTAGCGGTATTGTGCTCGTTTTGTTAATCGTATGTAACTTCGTTGATAAGCCGATTGCAAAGGTTGGAGAAGTGAAAAATACTGTTATGATGAAGCTGAATACGAAAGAGAGTATGGCGCAAATTGATGGGCAGACGATTTACTTTAAGCAAATTGGTGAGGGGAAGCCGCCGTTGCTTATGCTTCACGGGTTTGGTGGTTCATCTGATGGGTTTAGTGATATTTACCCGGAACTTGTAAAGGATCACACGATTATAGCGGTTGATATTTTAGGGTTTGGACGTTCTTCGAAGCCAGTTGATTTTCAGTATTCGTTTCCTGCGCAAGTGAATTTATATTATAAACTAATGAAGAAACTCGGATACGATCAATTCGCAGTACTTGGTCATTCTATGGGCGGAGAGATGTCTCTAAATTTAGCGTATTTATATCCGGATGCAGTAACGCATCTCGTTTTAGCGGATTCTACAGGGATTGAGTCTTTCCAGCAAAAAGAAAGTTATGAAGTGCCGCCACTATCGACGGACTTACAAACTGTAACAGAGATTACGGATTATAATAAAAATGCAGTGAAAAATAGTCGCGACGATAAAGAACATTATGATCAGCTGACGAAAATGAGAGAGCGCCGCATCGCGATGGAAGCAGACAAAATTAAGGTGCCGACTTTAATTATATGGGGACGTCACGATAAGAGCGTTTCTTGGAAAAATGGTGAACTGTATCATCAGCTATTTACGGATAGTACGTTCCATATCATTGAAAAAGGATACCACGCACCGTTTCGCCAGGAACCAATAGAGTTTATGGAATATGTACAAGCGTTCTTCGCGAAGAATCCGCAATAAATTTTAAGCATAAATCCACTTCTTTCCTCATACAGTGAAACTAATAAGGCTTGTCTAAGGAAAGGGATGAAGTACAGTGGAAACTTTACCATGGTGGGTGTATCTTGTAATCGTCGGGATCGTATTAAGTGGCTACATGGTTTTATATACTTCAAGAAAAGAGCAAGAGATGGATAATGAGTTTATCGAAAAAGAAGGCGAAGTGTATATGAAGCGTTTAGAAGAAGAGCGAGAGAAGCGGAATCAGGATAGTGATAAGGATTCGGTTTTGCTTTAATAGAAATATTGAAAGGCTACCAACTAGTAGAACTTTACATCTAGGTGGTGGCTTTTTTTCTTTTTGAGGAGCATGTATAAGAAATTCATCATGAACCTTTATTGATGGTATTTATATATATGTTTCCTCATAAGAATGGAACTAGCGCAGTATCTACGGGGGGGATTAACAATGCATAGGGATGAACCATCATTACATCCTGATACGGGTGTTACGTCTGTAATGTTTGTTGAGCGTTCATTAAATGAAATTCGTTTTTGGTCTAGAATCATGAAGGAGCATTCTTTTTTTCTTCGCTTAGGATTTAGATGCGAGGATACGCAACTAATCGAAGAGGCTAATCAATTTTATCGATTGTTTGAACATATTGAACAAATAGCACATTCCTATACAAATGAAACAGATCCTGATCAAATAAAAAGATTTAATGCAGAAGTACAACAAGCCGCAACTAATATTTGGGGATTTAAACGAAAAATTTTAGGGTTAATTCTCACATGTAAATTGCCAGGACAAAATAACTTTCCGCTGTTAGTTGACCATACAAGTAGGGAAGCTGATTATTTTAGAAAACGTTTAATACAATTAAATGAAGGGAAATTAGATGCTCTTCCTGATGCTATTATTAAAGAAAATGTTTTCTTTTTAAGGATTATGGCAGATCACGCTAAATTTATTGGTCATCTTCTTGATCCATCGGAAAGAAAGCTTGTAGATACAGCTCGGAATTTTAGTAATGATTTTGATGAATTGATGTATCAAGCAATTGACTTAGAATCTATGAAACCACAATCCCAAACAGTCCCTCTTTTAGATCAATTTTTAGATCAAAATCGTGTGTCGGTTACATCTCTTCGGGATTTTAAGAAAACAGCACGTGATTTAATTGAGCAATGTAAAATTAAGAGTATCATTCATCCGTTATTAGCAGACCATGTTTTCCGTGAAGCTGATAGATTTCTTGAAATCATTGATATGTTTGATGTTCATCTTACAAATATTCAATCCCAACCTAGATATTAGAAGATAAGGAAAGATACTATTTTACTTTCAGTTGAGAAGTTAACAGTTTATGGTTAGCTTCTTTTCTTTGTGATTAAAATTTCTTTTCGTTTAATAAATTTCCCTGTAAAGACTACATAAATCCCTTTGACCAAATATGTAATTCTTTGTAAAATGATATATGGAAAGATTATGAATATACAGGAAATCTATGGATAGTAGATGCTGATAAATTATTTGGGAGAATTTATTAGTTAAGTATATTAAGCTGTTTGCACTACATTTTACAAATAAAGGGGTATTAGTAATCATGAAAGCAAAGAAATTAGTAAGTTTAGCGTTACCAGTTATGTTATTGAGTGGTTGTATTACAATTGAAACTGATGGTAAGAAAGCTGAACCAAAGAAAGAAGAAACGCAAAAGGTAGAGAAAGAGAGTAAGACTGCTGAAAAAGAGAGTAAGTCAACTGATAGCAAGAAAGAGGATAGCTTATCTGTAGCGAAAGGTGAAGGTACAAATAGTAGTTCATCAAGTAGTCAACAAAGTTCTTCTTCAAATAATTCAACTGCTTCTAGTTCTTCAACTGGTAAGGTCACTGGCTCAGATGTTGAAAGGTACAAGGCAGATATCATAAACAGTGCTACTCAAATTGAAGATACAATGAAATTAATTGAAGGAATAGCAGGTTCAGATGTAAAGTCATACAAACAAAAGAAAAGTGAAGTACAACTGAGTTTAGGTGGAGCAAAGGCAACTGCAACGAAACTGAAGAATCTACAAGCACCTCCTGAATTACAGGGAGAACAGGCGAAGATAAAGCAATCGATGGAACTGTATGCGGATTGTTTCCAACTTCTCTTTGATGCATTAGACCAAGAAGACGAGAGTAAAATGCATCAATCATTAAGTAAAGCACAAGAAGGTTCAAAACTGTTTGAAGAAGCAGCGAAGAGTATCGGTAGTAAAACTAACTAAGAATAAATGACTTAAAGGGGTATGAGGTATGAAAGTAAAGAAACTAATAGCTGCTGCAGTTCCAGTTGCCATATTATTAAGTGGCTGTGTTACAGTAAAAGATTCAGCAAATAAAGAAGAAACAAGTAAATCTAAGGCTGCTGAAACGAAAGAAAAATCAACTAATTCGAAAGAAGAAAGTAAAGATGTTCAAAAGGTTCGAGTTTTAGATGAAGATTATGCACAGTATTTATTAGACATTGAACAGGATATGTTAAGACGATTTGATTACTATGATGCTTCTGTAAAAGATTTGAGAAATGGAAGTAAATCAAAAGCTGAGGTATTAGATAGTATTAAAGACATCTATAAAGTATTTGATAAGATAGAAAAGATTTACGCACCGCCAAAACATAAAGAAGACCAAAAAGAGATTGAAAGAGCGACAGGTAAACTAAGAGAAACATTCAGCGAAATAGAGAAGTTATTCAACGATAAAGGCTTCAGCTTAGAGACTGATAAGGAAATCTTAAATAAAGCAAATACAAAACTAGAGGAAGCAAAACGTATTTGGAAACCTACATTCGATAAGTTAAGATCCGAAATAAAAGGTGATACAGCCACAGAAAAATCTACTAGTACAACAAGTAGTTCTACATCGACAAACCCAACTACTGATAGTCAGGCTCAAACAGATAAAAGCCAAGCTAGAACAGGAGTATTTGTAGGTACAGTCGGTACAAGTGAAGAGTTAGGAATTAATTATGGAAACATGGAGAAGAACATCAAAGATGGTACTGAGATTATTGGGAATTGGGGTATTGATTACGGTAGTGGCATAAAAACTACGTTAGTACTAAAAGGTGATAAAACATTTGAGTCCTATGCGAATGGTTCTTATCCGAATAAAGATAACTACCTAACAGGAACATATGCGGTAGATGTTCCGTCATTTCAGTTATCCTTAAAAGTAACAAAAGCAGTTAAAGACGGTCAAGAAGTAAAGTTAACAAATGATAGTATGATGTATAAATTACAAAACTATGATGGAAACACATTACAAATTTATCATATGGACGATAACGTTCGTATTCGTTATGCGAAACAATAAGTAATTGGCAAAAACCCCTGTAATAAAGTGAAACTTTAATCAGTGGGGATTTTCTTCATCCCCACTGATTATCAGCCCTCACCAATCGGACTTTAATGGGCAGTTGATCCCCATCTAACTTATTTGCTTTCGCTGAATTTTAAGGTGGGGGTCTTACTGCCCATTAAAGCGGGATAAATTTTACAGGGTTTTTTGTTCGTTCTAATTTTATCTCTTCATTATTTTCCCTGGCGCTATCCATATTAGTATAAGTTGAGAAATTAACAAAACGATTTGAATGATAAGGATTCGGTTTTATTATAATTAGAGAAAAGTGGATAACGTCTTGTTATCCACTTTTTTTATTTCCTGAAATATATCGACGATTCGACATAGAATATCGACTTACCGACACAAAACGACAATATTAAGAGGCGCAATTATTGTTCGGGAAATTATTATAGAAGAAAAGTATATGAAATCGACATGATACATAGCGTCATTTTTAGATGTAACGCACAAGTTGCACCACCTACGCAACGATAACTCGCTTTACTCTTCATCCGTTATTTGACCATACTAGACGTAGAGAGGTGATAAACACTGTATGATTTTTAGTGAACGTTTAAAAGAAGAACGAGAAAAACGAAATTGGTCGCAACATGATTTGGCTGAAAAAATTCATGTAAGTAGGCAGTCTGTTTCAAAATGGGAGACGGGAAAGAACTATCCGAGCATTGAAATTATTATTCATTTAAGCGATCTGTTCGGTATTACGATTGATGAACTGCTAAGGAGTGACGAAGAGTTGACGCAAAAAGTAATTGAAGATAGTAAACAATTAGCATATCCAAAATGGAAGGTGTTTTTCGATAGTCTCTTTATGATAGGCGTATTTTTATTTCTTACCAAAATCGTTGTATGGACGTTAAATAAGTTTGCCGGAGCGAGCATTACATTTGTAGCAGATGCACCATATATAATGAATTTTTTACCTCTCATATTAATGGTCATAGGTGGTATGGGATCTGATAAGTTGAAGAAAATATATAGATAGATGAAATAATTCCCCGCACTAGCTGTTCTTTCTACTCAAATTGTGTACTATAAAGGATAGGATGACATAAAGAAGGGGACATTTAGAATGGAATTTCATGAACAGAAGATTTTGCCGGCAGTGAGGCAAATTAAAGATTTGGAAAAGCTATTACATAGTTCGTATGAGTATATTGTTATTTTAGATATTCATGTTGGTCAATTGAAGAGTGTCGTGTCACTTGCGAAGCAATATTGTAAGAAGGTATTTTTACATGTGGATTTAATTCATGGCTTACAGAGTGATGGGCATGCGACGGAGTATTTATGCCAAGAGTTTAGACCGTACGGGTTACTTTCGACAAAGGCGAGTGTAATTATGAAGGCGAAGCAAAAGGGTGTTGTTTCCATTCAACGCATCTTTTTAATTGATTCTAGCGCGATGGAAAAGAGCTGTAATTTGCTAGAAAAGACGAAGCCGGATTATATAGAGGTGCTTCCGGGTGCGCTAACGGATGTGATTGCTGAAGTGAAAGAGCGTACGGGCGTCCCGATTTTAGCTGGTGGTTTCATTCGTACTGTGGAAGATGTTGAAAGAGCTTTAAATGCTGGTGCGACAGCAATTACGACATCAAAACGAGAACTATGGAAACATTACCAAAAAAAGTGACGAAAATGTGAAAAAATTCTGTTGACACCGCTTTCATGAGAGGTTAACATTATAGACAAGTTAATAAACGTGACGGAGAAAAGAAGAGATCCACATTTCATTGTTTCTATATAAATTTATATAGAAGCGTGCAAAGCTGTGGGTCTTTTTCTTTTTACAAAAACGAATGGCCATTCATTTTACCTCTATCACATTTGGAAGCGTTTAAATTGATTGTGGAGGGATACTATGTCAGCATATTTAGGAGAGTTAATAGGGACTGCGTTGTTAATCTTACTTGGTGGCGGCGTTTGCGCTGGTGTAAGTTTAAAGAAGTCGTTTGCGAAAGATTCTGGTTGGATTGTCATTACAATGGGCTGGGGCTTAGCAGTAGCGGTAGCCGCGTATGCAGTTGGATCAATTAGTGGGGCACATTTAAATCCGGCTTTAACGATAGGTCTTGCTTTTAAGGGAGCGTTCCCATGGAGTGACGTACCAGGTTATATCGCAGCACAAATGATTGGGGCAATTATCGGGGCAGTTCTTGTATATTTACATTACTTACCACACTGGAAAGAAACAGAAGATCCAGGAACAAAATTAGGTGTATTTGCAACAGGTCCAGCAATTCCGAACACATTTACAAACCTTTTGAGTGAAATGATTGGAACATTCGTTTTAGTATTTGGTATATTAGCAATTGGAGCAAATAAATTTGCAGATGGTTTAAATCCATTTATCGTAGGTTTCTTAATCGTAAGTATTGGTTTATCATTAGGTGGAACAACAGGATACGCGATTAACCCGGCTCGTGATTTAGGTCCGCGTATCGCACACTTCTTCCTTCCGATTGCAGGAAAAGGCGGTTCAAACTGGAAGTATGCATGGATTCCAGTAGTTGGTCCAATTTTAGGTGGATCACTTGCAGGATTATTCCATCAAGTTGTATTTGAAGGAAAACAAAATGCAGCACTTATTTATGTGATTATTGCAACTGTGATTGTACTAGCAATCTCTTATATGACAAGTAAAAAAAGTGAAAGCAATACAAATAGTAGAAAAGTAGCATAGGGGGAAACCGATATGAAAAAATATATTCTTTCTTTAGACCAAGGAACAACTAGCTCACGCGCAATTCTATTCAATAAAAAAGGTGAAATTGTTCATTCAGCTCAAAAAGAGTTTACACAACATTTTCCAAAGCCAGGTTGGGTAGAGCATAACGCACAAGAAATTTGGGGATCTATTTTAGCAGTTATCGCAACTTGCTTAAGCGAAGCAGATGTAAAACCAGAACAAATCGCTGGTATCGGTATTACGAATCAACGTGAAACAGCGGTTGTTTGGGATAAAACGACTGGAAAACCAATTTACAACGCAATCGTATGGCAATCTCGTCAAACAGTTGAAATTTGTGACGAGTTAAAAGAAAAAGGTTATAGCGAAACGGTTCGCGAAAAAACAGGTCTTTTAATTGACGCATACTTCTCTGGTACGAAAGTAAAATGGATTTTAGATAACGTTGAAGGTGCAAGAGAAAAAGCGGAAAACGGCGATCTATTATTCGGAACAATTGATACGTGGCTTGTATGGAAATTGTCTGGCGGTAAAGCGCACGTAACAGATTACTCAAATGCATCACGTACATTAATGTTTAACATTCACGACTTACAGTGGGATGATGAGCTTCTAGATATGTTAACAGTGCCAAAGAGCATGCTTCCAGAAGTACGCCCATCATCTGAAATTTACGGAGAAACAATTGACTATCACTTCTTCGGTCAAAATGTACCGATTGCAGGTGTAGCTGGTGACCAACAAGCAGCATTATTTGGACAAGCTTGTTTCGGTGAAGGTATGGCGAAGAACACTTACGGAACTGGTTGCTTCATGTTAATGAACACAGGTGAAAAAGCAGTAGCTTCTGAGCATGGCCTATTAACAACAATTGCATGGGGAATAGATGGTAAAGTGAATTACGCATTAGAAGGAAGTATTTTCGTAGCAGGTTCTGCAATTCAGTGGTTACGTGACGGAATGCGCATGTTTAAAGATGCAAGTGAGAGTGAAGTATACGCATCACGCGTTGCATCAACTGAAGGTGTATACGTTGTACCAGCATTCGTAGGTTTAGGTACACCGTACTGGGATAGTGAAGTACGCGGCGCTATGTTTGGTGTAACGCGTGGTACGACGAAAGAGCACTTCATTCGTGCAACACTAGAATCTTTAGCTTACCAAACGAAAGATGTATTATGCGCAATGGAAGCAGATTCAGGTATTGAACTGAACACATTACGCGTTGATGGCGGAGCTGTTAAAAATAACTTCTTAATGAAGTTCCAAAGTGATATTTTAGATGTTCCTGTAGAGCGTCCAGTGATCAACGAAACGACAGCTTTAGGTGCAGCATACTTAGCTGGTCTTGCGGTTGGATATTGGAAAAACCAAGATGAAATTAAAGAACAGTGGCATATGGACAAACGCTTTGAACCAACGATGGAAGCGGAAACAAGCGAAGAGCTATATGCTGGATGGAAAAAAGCAATTGAAGCAACAAAAGCTTTCAAATAATCATAAACAGTGTTATAATGGTGACAAGTTAATAATTCGGTAGGAGATTTGGAGAGACCACAACGCGCTATAGAGGCGAAATCTATAGCGGAGTTTGTGGTCTCTTTTTTCGTTATCAAAGGGAGGAATTACCATGAAATTTTCAAGTAAACAACGTAAAGACGTATTAAACGGAGTAAATAAACAAGAGTTAGATGTGATCGTAATTGGTGGAGGTATTACTGGTTCTGGTATTGCATTAGATGGAGCAACACGCGGGTTATCAACAATTGTGTTTGAAATGCAGGACTTTGCAGCAGGTACATCAAGTCGTTCAACGAAACTTGTACACGGTGGTCTACGTTATTTAAAACAGCTTGAAGTGAAAATGGTAGCAGAGGTGGGGAAAGAGCGTGCGATCGTATATGAGAACGGTCCCCATGTAACAACACCAGAGTGGATGTTACTTCCGTTCCATACAGGCGGTACGTTCGGATCATTCAGTACATCAATTGGTCTTCGTGTATACGACTTCTTAGCAGGCGTAAAACGAAGCGAGCGCAGAAAAATGTTTAACCGTGAAGAAACATTAAACAAAGAGCCTCTTGTAAAACAAGAAGGATTAAAAGGCGGAGGTTACTACGTAGAATATCGTACAGACGATGCGCGTCTTACAATTGAAGTAATGAAAGAAGCAATTGAACACGGTGCGAAAGCTGTTAACTACGCAAAAGTA
This sequence comes from Bacillus cereus group sp. BfR-BA-01309, assembly GCF_022664315.1. Classification (NCBI taxonomy): domain Bacteria; kingdom Bacillati; phylum Bacillota; class Bacilli; order Caryophanales; family Bacillaceae; genus Bacillus; species Bacillus cereus group sp. BfR-BA-01309. Next base: position 234,858 of record NZ_JAKUHE010000009.1, on the reverse strand, counting down.
GACAGTTTCTTATATAAAGATGGAAAAGTATGTGGTGTACGTGTAATCGATTTACTAGATGGAGAAGTATATGAAGTGTACGGTAAGAAAATTGTAAACGCAGCTGGTCCTTGGGTAGATACACTGCGTGAAAAAGATAACTCGAAAAAAGGAAAAGTACTTCAGTTATCAAAAGGTGTGCATTTAGTAATTGACCAAAAACGTTTCCCATTAGGCCAAGCGATTTACTTCGATACACCAGATAAACGTATGGTGTTCGCGATTCCTCGCGGCGGAAAAACATACGTAGGTACAACAGATACGTTCTATGATAAAGACGCAGCTGTACCACACATGACAACAGAAGATCGCACATACATCATTAATGCGATTAACTACATGTTCCCAAGTGTAAAAATTACAGAAAAAGATGTAGAGTCAAGCTGGGCTGGTGTACGTCCGTTAATTTATGAAGAAGGTAAGAATGCATCTGAAATTTCTCGTAAAGATGAAATTTGGACTTCTGAATCTGGTTTAATTACAATCGCAGGTGGTAAATTAACTGGATACCGCAAAATGGCTGAAATGGTAGTAGACTATGTAACGAATCTATTACAAAAAGAAGGTCATAGTGCATATGCGAAGAGCGACACGAAACATATGCCAATCTCTGGTGGACATGTAGATGGTTCACACGGATTCCCAGCATTCGTTGCGAAAAAAGCAGGCGAAGGTACGAAATACGGTTTAACGACAGCACAAGCAGAAGAATTCGCGAAATTCTACGGCTCTAACGTAGACGTACTATTCGACTTAGCGAAAAAACATAAAGATGAAGCGAAAGAATACAACATGCCGCTAAACGTTCTAATCCCACTTGTATACGCAATGGATTACGAAATGACAGCAAAACCAGTTGACTTCTTCGTACGCCGCAGAGGCGCTGTATTCTTCAACATCCACTGGGTATACGAGTGGAAAGAAGCAGTAATCAACTACATGGCTGCGAAACTAGGCTGGAGCAAAGAAGAGCAAATGAAATACACAGCAGAACTAGAAAAAGCATTAACAGACGCTGTAATTCCTGTAGATCAACAAGAACAGGCAGCTGCATTAGCATAAAATAGAAAACCACCTGAAGGGGAGCCTTTAGGTGGTTTTTTTGGTGGTTTATTTTTCTAACTATGTTGCATAACGACATATGTTGTTATACGATGTATGTAAGGTGGTGGTATTGTTGGACAAAGAAATCTTGAAGGGAAGTATAGATATTTTATTACTTTCTATCATTGCAAAACGTGATACATATGGATATGAAATAGCTCAAAGTTTAAAGGATGCAAGTGAAGATTTGTATAGTATGGGGCAGGGAACTTTGTATCCAGCTTTAAAGCGATTAGAAAAAAAGGAATTTCTTGAATCTTATTGGAATCAATCTGAGAATGGGATGAAAAGGAAATTTTATACTATTACAAGTAAAGGGAAAAAAGAATTGCAGAAGAAAGTGAACTCTTGGGAGCGTGTAACATCATTAATTCAAGCTTGTCAGAAAGGAGTTATTTATGAGTGAATTTGATGAGTATATTAAGTCCATTTTAGCTTATTCAGAACTTAGTAATATTGAACAGGATGAGCTATTTCTAGAAATATATGATCACTTGAACAGCTTGAAAGAAGAATATATGGAACAAGGTATGAATGAAAAAGAAGCAGTGTATAAAGCGATTCAAAGTTTTGGCGAATCAAAAGTCATTGGTTTAGGGATTAATCAATCGGTATACGAAGTTCCTAGACCATTAAAGATATTATCAAAAATTTTATGTATTCCTTATATAATGATTTGTTTTATTGTCTTTTTAGGAACATTTATTTCAACTTCTACATTTGACTCTATTCGTAGTTTGACAGGTGGAACTGTCTATCATCCGATTGAATTTTGGCAGCAATTTTTACATATATCTGACTTAGAAACGTTATTACAACTTTTTGGAATAACACTTTGGCAAATTAAAGATTTTATTGCGCATCCGGGTCTGTGGGGGAACTCAACTTATTGGTTAATCGTTTTACAACATATAATATTGTTAGTTCCATTTGGATTTTTTGTTCCAGTGTTGATTAATAAAGTGACGAACTATAAGAAAGCTTGTAAGTGGTATGTTATGACCTTTCTTGTTTGGGAGTTATTACATTTACTAACTTTATCTGATGTTTTTGATGTGTGGCGGATTGCTATAAATATGCTCGGTGCATCGATAGGATATCTTTTATTTATAAGCATGATACAAATGGATAATAAATTTAGGGCTATGCGCAAGAAGATATTTGAAAATTAATTTGCTATCGTGTAGTTAAAATTATATGAATTTAGCTTGATGATAATAGAGTATCACTGAAAACATAGGTACTATATAGTGAGAGGATTTTTATATTCGTAATAGGTGTTGTTTTTTGGTTATTGATACTGCTATGAAACGGGTGCATGATCCGTCTTTATTGGTGCTATAAATGATGATAAATACACAGCTGAACTAGAAAAAGCATTAAGAGACGCTGTAATTCCTGTAGATCAACAAGAACAGGCAGCTCGTTAGCGTAAAATAGAAACCACCTGAAGGGGAGCCTTTAGGTGGTTTTTTGTGTGTTATGTATCGGTTTTGATATAATCAAGCCATCTTTGTATGGTCATGAAATATTAGATTTTTTAAGTGAGCGTTAGAAAGAAGGAGGATTCGATTAAATCGGTTCTCTTTTTAATTTAGCGATGAGGGGAATCTTGGCGATAGAAAACTAAGACACAACCCTTATTGCAAACTTAAAAAGCGCCTTGGGAGAGAGGCGCTCTTTAGGTGAATGTATTGTAACGACTATTCGGTTTATTATATGTAAGTTACTGAGGAAGTGTTTTATAAAAAACGTTATTGCCATCCGTATTTTTTATAAATTTATAAAACTTTTCCATACAGTACGTCGTCTAATATATGGGAAGGAGGAAATGATGTGGATGAATTAACGGTAGAAGCGTTTGAAATAGAAGATAAGGAACTCCTTATCGATGAAATTATGAACAAGTATGGACAAGAAGTCCTGCAGCTTGTGTATTCATATGTAAACAATAAAGAGATTGCTGAGGATGTAACGCAAGATATATTTGTGAAGTGTTATAAATCTCTTCATACATACAAAGGGAAGTCGAATGTGAAAACGTGGTTATGGAGAATTGCGATTAATCAATGTAAGGATTATATAAAAAGTTGGTATAACAAAAAGGTGATCGTGACAGAGGATGAAGCTGCTTATATTGGGGTTCAAAATGATAGTGTCGAACAAACTGTCATTCAAAATGCTGAGGACCGTGAGCTCGCTTCTGCAGTAATGAACTTACCGATAAAATACCGAGAAGTCATTTACCTATTTTATTATGAGGAATTATCAATTAAAGAGATTGCTATTGTAATAGACGTGAAAGAGAATACGATAAAAACGAGACTGAAAAAGGCGAAGGAGCTTTTGAAGAAAGGATTGGAGGAATAATCAAATGGAAGATCGATTAAAAGGCCTGCGAAAATCAATGGAGAATACAACGTTTAAACATTTGAGTTTTTCTGATCAACATCGAAAGCAGGTGCGCGAAAAAATCAATGCGTCAAACGAGAAGGAAGAGGACATCTCTTTAGCGATTTTACAACTCCTCAGTAATGAAAAAACAGGATACGAATTGTCACAGCTACTACGAGGGAGAGGGATTCGAAAATTTGAAGGAAATGAAGGGTTTTTATATACCGTATTACATCGTCTAGAACAGAATCATTTTATCCAATCAAGTTGGGATCATGAAGGAGCGAAATATTATCAACTGAATGATAAAGGCAGAAAGATGCTGCGAAAGGCAGAAAAAAATGCTACGAAGGTACAATTTATATTAAAAGGCTTAGTACAGGAGTGAGGCGGAATTGAATAAAAAAGGGGATCGTTTTGTAAGCGAGGTTACGAATCATATTAAATCAAAAGAAGCAAAGAGCTTTGTAGCAACTGAACTAGAGTTTCACTTAAAACAGGCGAAGAACACATGGATAGAAAAAGGATTAAGTGAGGAAATTGCTGAAAATAAAGCTGTGGAACAAATGGGAAGTCCGATTAAACTTGGCCAGGAACTTAATAAACTGCATAAGCCAAAGGTGGACTGGTTCTTACTTATTTTATTAGTGGCTGCTATGGGATTAGGATTTTTGCCAATAATCGCTCTTGGTAATACGAACGATTTACTAATGAACAAAGTGATTTTTGTGATTCTCGGCATTGTAACGGCTGTTGGGATCATGCTACTTGATTATCGGAAGTTAGAGAGGCTCGGGTGGTTGTTTTATACAATTGGAATACTGATCTTGTTAGCTATAAAATGTTTTCCGACTATTTCTATAAATGGGGAAGCGTTGATGAAAATTGGTCCCATCAAAATTGACTGTTTAATGACGATACCATTCTTTTTTCTAACCTGGGCTTCTTTTTTTAATAACAGTAGATTAAAGTTTATACATCTTTTCATTTTGTATTTATTTTCTTTATATCTATTTGTAACGACATCGATTATGGTGCCAATTTTTATCTATATTACGATGGTATTCGTTATGCTTTGGTGGAGTAAGCTAGGAAAGAAAACAGCATGGCTCATTACAATGTTACCAATTTTTCTCTTTATTATTAGAGATCTATTTTCTTGGTCGGCTGTAAAAGAATACCGGGTAGCTAGAATTTTAGGGTTTTTAAACCCAGAGCATGATCTATGGTATTTACGTTTACAAGAGGCAATGTCGTCGGCAGGTTGGTTTGGTACATATGGAAATATAAAATCTATCCCTGCTGCCCATACTGATTTTGTATTCGCGAGTTTGACTTACTATTATGGATATGTGCTTGCGTTAGTTCTTGTCTTGATTCTTTCTCTTTTTGCAGTAAGAATAATGAACATAGCTTATAAAATAAATGATGGTTATGGTAAATTGCTTCTCGTTGGTGGAGTGACTCTTTTTGTAGTCCATTTCATTTGTAACGTTGGCATGATCTTAGGATTATTACCACGTGTTTCTATATCATTACCTTTTATTAGTTATGGATTAGTACCAACTCTATTTCATGCATTTATAATGGGGATTGTGCTGAGTGTATATCGGCGTAAAGATATGCCGTTTAGAATGAGAAAAACACCTTGATGATTGAAGTGAACCCCGAAAACGGGACATCCATCAAAACGCCTAAACCATCTGTTCTCTATATTTTTTAGGGGAAAGGTGGTTTTATTTTTCTGGAATTCGCACAGCTCACCTATACATATAATGTAACGGTTCTAACTTAGTGATAAAATTCATAGCATCTTCAAAATTCTTCCATCCATTCGCTATATAGATAATAGGTCGTTGTGCTATAATATATTCGCAATTAACTGAATAATAAGGGAGAAGGGGTTGTTGTGGAAACAAAGCTTTTAGAAACAGAGAAAAAAATTGATTCAAAGTCTCTCTTGGCTTTGGGGTTATTGATGATTACCGGAATTACATATCAGTTCTTAGGAAAAGTTTTGGGAGATGCTATACCTAATGTATTAGGAATGATTCTTGAAGCTCTATGGAATCTTCTGTTATGTGGAATTATTGGATACTATTTTTTAGGGAAAATATCGTTAGAGCAATTTAAACATTTTAAATTTAAGACATTACTTTGGGGTTTACCTTTAGTAGTTATTGTAGGTGTAATTTCTGGTGCTATATTCAATTACATTTTTGAACCAGCAACTAAAAATTCTGTTGCAGAAGTAATAAGTATTTCTATGATTTTATTCCGTGTACCATTTATGCTAATGGGCGAAGAGTTGATTTGTACCAATGTAATGATTGCATTACAAAAATTAGGGTTGAAATTCGGCACGGCATCAATCATATGTAGTGTATTGTTCGCTTTATGGCATATTCCAGCTTATGGATTTGTGCCAATGCAGTTATTAATAACGATCATTCCAATTAGATTGGCATTAAATTATGTATGGAAAAAATCCAATAGTGTTTGGGTAAGTTGGATTTGCCATTATATTTATGATAGTTTCGCATTTATACAATTTTTTCTAAAATAAAAGTTTCGGTTTTAGTGTTAACAGAAGTATATGTAAATATATTGCGGCAAAATAAAACAAGTATGACCTCATCTAAATATTAGATGAGGTCATACTTGTTTTAAAAAGAAACACCTTGATTCGCATCAAGGTGTAATAACTTCAAAACTCTCCGAATCAGCCCCAAGTATAAAAGGACTAACCTCGCCAACGCTATAAAGTTGTAATTCATGCATTGCGCGCGTACAAGCAGTGTAGAACAATCTACGAACGCTCTCGTCGCTATATACATCTTTAGAAGCATCGTAAATAATAACCGCATCAAATTCGATACCTTTCGCTAAGTAAGCAGGGATCACGACAATGCCTTGCTCATACTCGGCTGAGTTACTTTTCACAAGTTTAATATTTTCGATATGACGAAGAGCTTCGTAGGCAGCGGCGCTTTCAGCTGCAGATTTACATATAATTGCGATCGTATTGTGCTGCTCTTTTTGTAGGTCAGCAACTTTGGCAGTAATATGCTCATGCAGTTCGCTGTCACTTGATACTTTCGTCACTGTAGGTTTCTCGCCGTCACGTTCAAAGGCGTGAATGTTCTTTCCTTCCGGTACGAGAGCACGTGTAAATTCAATAATTGGTTTTGTTGAGCGATAGCTACGAGTTAAGTTGATGCCGTTCGTTTCATCTGGTCCGTATAAGCTAGTAAGTGTGTTGAAATTCACTGCTTCACTCGCGTGGGCAAATATCGCTTGGTTAAAGTCCCCGAGTACAGTCATTCTTGCAGCAGGGAAGAGACGTTTTAAAAACTCAAACTGAAACGGCGAATAATCTTGCGCTTCATCTACGAGTACGTGTTTAATCGATCTATTCGTTTGGAAGCCTTCAATTAATTCTTTTAAAAGTAAAAATGGCGTTGCATCCTCGTAATATAGCTTTCCTTCATCAAGCATGTTTACTGTTAAGGAGCAAATGTCATCCCATTCTTTCGGTTTTTCTCCAGTAACCCATGATGCATCTGTGAAGAGCTGTTTATATATGCCTGTGAAATTGATGAAGCGCAATGTTTGAACACCTTTACGAAGTGGCTTCAATTTTTTACGGACAATCATACGTCCGAGTACTTTCGTTTCTTTCTCAAAATCATGAAAGGAGTTGTCGTCAAACTCGCCTTTTTTCTGTAAATATTTATAAGCCTTTTGGTATTCATCTTTACTAAGTAACTCAATTTCTTCTTCTACCCAAGGCTTTTTCAGTTCCGCTTTTTCAATTGCATCTATTTGCTTATTTAGCCAATCCGTTAACTTTTCAATTCGATTATGGAAGCGGAGGGAGGAGTCAGTGTTGTAAAACTGCTCAGTAATTTCTTTAGCAGAAACAATTAGCTTTCCTCTAAATTTCATTCCTCTAAATAGCATGCCTGAAGATTCAAGAGATTGTCTATACGCTCGAATCATCTCAAAAAATTGAGTAGATGCTTTAAATCGAATGCTCGCATTTCTCGTTTTATAGATAGGGCTATCCGTTTCCGTTAACATATATTCTAATTGTTCATAAGGATCTTCAACGTCAAATGACTTGCTTAGTCTATGGTTTAAATATTCTTGGAACGTCACTTGCTGCATGTTTTCTTCACCAAGTTCAGGTAGTACGTTAGATACGTAGCTGTTGAACATAGAGTTAGGGGAGAAGAGAATAATTTGATCAGCTTTTAGCCATTCGCGATATTTATATAGTAAGTAGGCGATTCGCTGCAGGGCAGCTGACGTTTTACCACTGCCAGCAGCTCCTTGCACGATAAGGAGTCGGCCTTCATCGTGACGGATAATTTCATTTTGCTCGCGCTGAATTGTAGCAACGATGCTCTGCATATGTTTGTTCGTACCTTTTCCGAGCGCTTGTTGCAAGATTTCATCACCAATTGTAAGGCTCGTATCGAACATAGAATCAATCTCGCCATTTTGAATAATGTATTGTAATTTTTTCTCCACATTACCGTGGATTATGCCACCTGGTGTACTGTATTCAGCTGGTCCTGGTGGATAATCGTAGTACACACTCGAAATGGGTGCGCGCCAGTCATATATAAGAAAGTTTTCTCCGCTTGCATCAGTAAGTGTAGCTACGCCGATATAAATTTGATCCGCAGCAGATTCTCCTTCTTCTTTGAAATCAATTCTTCCGAAGTAAGGTGCTTTATGCATGCGTCTTAATGCGGCAAGTCGATTAAAGGTGTGCTTATGGGTAATTTGTGTGACAGCTAGTGACTGAGCTTGTTGTCTTAAGTTGATAACTGTTTCAAGATAATCATCAAAAGTATCAGTATTCACTTTCACGTCATCCCAAAAGTGTTTACGAATATGGATTACTTCTGCACGGCGTCTGCCAGTTTCGTTTTCCAGTTTATCAATTTGCTCCGTAATCGTTTCTATTACGGTATCCAATCGTTTTTGCTCTAAATCAAGTTTTTTGTTCATACGTAAGCACTCCTTTAAAAGTGAAAAATAGAGGTTGACTGAAGATGTGTTTTGGTGTACAATTAAGATACGGATAAATACGTTCTCTGTATTTTATAAAACGTGTTTCTGTACTAATTTAACATAGTTTTTTCATTTAATCAATAATAATAAGATAAACCTTGGTTCCGTGCGGTGGAATCAAGGTTTTTTGTTTTTATTTAAGAAAGAATTGCAATTTTGCCGAGGAGAATCTAATTAAAGAATAGAAGAAAGTCAGGAATAGGGGGATACTAATGGAGAAATATTTTGAGGCAGCACATCGTTTTTGTTCTCGTAATAGAAACCACTTAGAAAAAGATCTTGTATGTGGTTGTTTTTATTGTTTGGAAATTTTTAATCCTGAAAAAATTACAGAGTGGTGGGATGATAATAACACAGCAGTTTGTCCGCATTGTGGGATCGACTCTATTATCGGAGAAAGTTCTGGGTTTAAAATTACAGAAACATTTTTAAATGAAATGCATAAAAAATGGTTTTAGTTAAATGAATGACAAAATCAATTTCTGTTAACGAAGATTATGGAAATATATAAGTAACTAAGATTTTACGCAATCCATAAAACGAAAAAGACATTATTCTTTCTGTGGAATTGGGGAACTAATCATATAATTTCATTTACCGAATCTGAACACAATGTATCGAGAGAAGAGGGCAAACAAAAAAGCTCGGGATTAGCCCGAGCTTTTCATTATTTCTTTTCGTCTTTTTTAGCGTCAGCTTTTTGCTCTTTGAAAAGATCTTTTAAATCTTTATCGTCAACTTTTACGTCAGCTTTTTTGATTTCTTTCATCATAAGATCATTCATGAATTCGCCGTCTTGTGCTTTCTTCTGAACGACTTCTTTTTTGATGTCAGCTTTAGATTGTTCGAAAGATTTTTCTGGTTCTTTAATGTCTGTTACTTTAATGATGTGGTAACCGAATTGTGTTTTTACAGGTTCGCTTACTTCATCTTTTTTCAATTTATAAGCAGCATCTTCGAATTCTTTAACCATTTTACCATGTTCGAAGAATCCTAAGTCGCCACCTTTTTCTTTTGAAGGAGTATCTTCAGAGTATTGTTTCGCTAACTCTTCGAAAGATTTACCTTGTCCAAGTTCTTCTTTAACCTTTTTAGCAGTCGCTTCATCTTTTACAAGAATGTGGCTTGCTTTAATTTCAGGCTTGTAGTTATCTTTTAATTCTTTATCAGTGATTGTTTTCTCGATAGCTTTTTCTTGCGCTAATTGAGCACGCACACCAGTTTTTAACGTTTCTTCTTTAATACCTTGTTGTTTTAATAGTGTATCGAATTGATCACCGTATTGTTTTTTCATTTCATCGAACTTTTTGTCTACTTCTTTGTCTTCAACTTTGTAGTTTTTAATAAGTACTTTTTCCATAACCATGTTGTTTAGTACTTGTTTACCAGCTTGTGATTTCATTTGCTCGTAGAACTCGTCTTTTGTAATGTCACCAGCTTTAGATGTAACGATTTTGTCTGATGATGATCCTGTTCCACATGCTGATAATGCGATTACACTTGTTGCGGCTAAGGCAAGCATAGCTTTCTTCATTCAATAAACACTCCTACTATTATGTATTTTTAATTTATCCTACCCAATGAATTTTAGTTCATAAGAGCCCGATTAAGTCTCACTGATACTTTTGCTTTTTGTATTGGTAAAGCGCGCTTAACAGGGCTTACCGAGGCTTTAGGATAAAGTTAAGATGCGTGTCATTTATTTCATAGTATAAGCAATATGTACAAAATTTAATATATCATATTTCGACTCGATTTCATATTGATAAAGAAAATTTAACCAGTCCGTGTCAGATTTTGAAGGTGTTCCATATTGGGCGCATGCCGCATATACAGAAAAGAGGAGGGGATGGGGATGAATTCTCAACTTATTTTATTACTTGTACTGTTTATTTTATTGGTTATAGTAGGTATAATTTGCTTATAGAGGAAAAAAGTGAGGAAGGGGCTTCCTTCCTCACTTTCCATGAAATATAATTTCTATATAACTAGAAATTAATAAAATTGTTATACATACATTAATAACCCGAAAGACACCGGGTTGGCGGCTCGCAGCTATTTGTTTTCGTTCACACAGTGTATGTGTCATAAAATTCGTGTAAAATATAACAAGAAGTGCGAATGCGACAAAAACAACTGTTATAAGTGTCATGAGGCGAGACCTCCTTTTGGCTAAAATACATATACTTTATATATTGTATCATACGATATTTTGTTCGTGTTATAAAATTCAGAAATAGAAGACTTTGTGTTAGAAAGTGAGGGAGAAAATGGACGTTGTTAGAAGATTAGAACAAGCTGAATACTACGTAGACCTACTATTTAAAATGATTGATGAAGAAAAGTGTCCATTTTATTCTTTGATCATAAAGAAAAAAGCTCGCAAAAAAGATATTGAACGTATACTAAATCTTTGTGAAATGCTGAACGAGCAATATGTAGTGGAGAAAGCAGAAGGGCTTCTGTTGTTCGATGCGCTGTTAGATCAATTTGAAAAAGCGCTTCCACATCAGCTCGAAGTACACGAAACTGCGGAAGCGCTAGCAAAACAAGGTTTATTTAACCCGCTTATGAATGAATTCTTAAGCATGATTGCGAAAAAATAAATAGATTACTTCTTAACTAACTTCTGATTGGATTCCGTAAAATTCTCCTCAATATTCTCTAATGATTTCTCAAAAATATCGATGAAGTCTTGTCCGTAAATGTTACGCAAGATAGCGATAAGTTCGATATTTTCTGGGAACTTACCATAAAAATTACGAAGTGCAAGAGCCCCATTAAATACAGAGTTATTTTCAGGATCATACTCCTCCATTAAGCGAAGTAGTAATTCTTCCCCTTCGTCTGTAATCTCAATGTACGTATTTCGTTTATCATCTTCTTTTTTCGAGAATACAAGATAGCCGCGTTCTTCCAGCTTTTTCGAGAAGTTAAACGCCGTTGATACGTGCATAACTCCAAACTTAGCAATCTCAGAAATAGAAGCCCCTTTTAAATGATAAGCGATTGATAAAATATGATGCTCATTAATGTTTAAATCGTAAGGTTTAATCCACTGTTGCCAATCTTTCTCTACACATTTCCATAGCGCTTTCGATAATTGAGCAATGCGTTGGCTGAAAATCATCGCTTCTTTTACCGAGTAATCTTTTTCTCCACTTTTCATTTACTCACCCACTTTAACATTCTTTTTCATTACTATCTATTATGCCAGTAAAGTAAAAATTAATAAAGTCTTTTTGTGAGAATTGTGAAAATTTTTCGGAAAAATGACATTCTATACAAATCATGCATAACTGTGGAAGCGTTTTATGAGTCGTGAATACATGCGTTGTCCATACATGTTAAGTGATAACATATATTGTAAATGCATAAAAACACGGCATATCTGTGTGATATGCCGTGTTAAGGTCAATTTATATAAAAAATATTTGTTATATGCAAAAAACTAAGCAGGAATTTGTTTACGCTTTTTCCGGAACAGCTTCTTGTAGTTTCTCAATTGATTTTTGAATGTCCAAAATCTCTTTCTCAATATGGCGCTTGTTTTGAGAAATATCTTGCTTCCAGTTCGAAAGCGTGTCTTGCATATCGTCTTTTAATTCTTGAAACACTTCTTTACCTTCTGAAGCAGTTTCAACGATTTGACGTTTTAATAATTTTGTATCAGCTGTAATATCAGCTAAAGTCTTTTTAATATCAGTTCCTTTTTCTTTTAGCTTGCCGCGCATAGCTTTACCAGAAGAAGGAGTAGAGAAAAGAACGGCTAGTCCAGCAACTGCTCCGCCGCAAATGACACCTGTAATAAAGGATTTAGCTTTTGACATAAAAGGAAACCTCCTTATTTTTTGTTCGTATTCATGATGTGAAAACATATGCATATCTTTAAGACAAGGGAAAAAAGTGTGCAGTGCACAGTCCCCGGCATCTTGAGTGGAGAAACAAGCCGTGCAATATGTAATCACTTTAGGAAAGTGGCTTGTTATGTATTACTTCTTATTATAGTGTCACTATTTCACACTATTTGCAATTGTACTTGCGATGTTTTGTAAATTTTCCATTGTGTATTCATTTTGATGTGATTTCCAAACAGCACCGAAACCATCGTTTTCACCGTAGCGTGGAATTAAATGAAGGTGGAAGTGGAACACAGTTTGTCCAGCTTTTTCACCGTTATTGTTAAGTAGGTTAAAGCCAACTGGATTAAACTCTGCTTTAATCGCATTTGCGATTTTCGGAACGACAGAAAAAATGTGTGATGCGATTTCTGGCGTTAACGCAAAAATGTCTTGTTTGTGAACTTTTGGAATAACAAGAGTATGTCCTTTTGTTACTTGACTAATATCTAAAAATGCAAGCACATGTTCATCTTCGTATACTTTTGAGCAAGGGATTTGCCCATCAATAATTTTACAAAAAATACAATTGTCCGCTGTATGATTCATTGATCTCATCCTTTCAAATATCCTTAGCCGTATTTTACCATAATTACATAAGAGAACAAACACGAAAAACAGGAAGCTGACTCAGCTTCCTGTTTTCTGAAGAGGGATTGAAAAAGCATTATCGTAATTTACGTTTCGCAGACACCTCATTTATTTAAGAAATGCACGGTAAATCGGCTAAAGTTTCTGCCGTAGACACCCCATTTTCAAGTGAAATGAATTGCAATCTTTATAAAGGGAAATTGTTTATTTTTTAAAACAGTATATGCTCTTTCGGAGACACCCCGTTTCTAAAATGAAACAAATGATCTGGTTATGTGTAAATTTCTTTGTCCAACATGGACACCCCATTTCATGATGACTTCACTATGTTGTTGTACTCATCAATTGGTGGTTGCTTTTTCAATGTGTTCCTTCTTCCTTAATTATGATGTCCGCTTTCGTAAAAATATATGCGAACAAATTTAAATTTTTTTTGAGGGCATCGATACTATGTAGTACAGCGCTATTTTTGGTAAGATGAATATAGAATGAATACTAATGAAGAAAGTGGTGTCGTATGAGCGAGTTATTGCGTGTAGAAAATGTTACAGGAGGATATACGAAACGACCTGTACTAAAAGATGTTTCGTTCTCTGTGAATAAAGGTGAACTTGTCGGCTTAATCGGTTTAAATGGAGCGGGTAAAAGTACGACGATTAAACATATTATCGGCTTAATGGAACCGAAAAAAGGAACTGTCACAATTAATGGGAAAACAATTCGTGATGATATGACAGCGTACCGTTCTAGTTTTTCGTTCATCCCAGAAACACCAGTATTATATGACGAGCTAACGCTAGAAGAACATTTGAAGTTAACAGCGATGGCGTACGGTGTCGATGAAAAACAATACGAAGAACGTGTAGGACAACTATTACAAGAATTTCGCATGAAAAATCGTTTAAAGTGGTTTCCATCTCATTTCTCAAAAGGGATGAAACAAAAAGTAATGATTATGAGTGCGTTTTTAGTGGAGCCATCTCTTTACATTGTGGACGAACCATTCGTTGGACTTGATCCGTTAGCGATTCAATCACTCCTTCAAATGATGGATCAAATGAAAAAGAGTGGCGCAGGTATTTTAATGAGTACACATATTTTAGCGACGGCAGAGCGTTATTGTGATTCGTTCATTATTTTGCATCAAGGTGAAGTAAGAGCGATGGGAACATTATCTGAACTGCAATCACAGTTTAATATGCCAGGTGCAACGCTAGATGATATCTATATTGCATTAACGAAGGAAGAAGATTATGAATAGCACAGCATTATGGAAAGAACGATTTCGTCACTTTCTAAAAGAAGTTCGTACATATAGTAAATACGTATTTAATGATCATTTGAAATTTATTTTCGTATTTATCATCGGCGCAGGGGCGTATTATTACCAGCAATGGTTACAAACGTTAACGCCTTCGTTTCAGGCGGCCCTCGTTATGGCAGTGTTACTCGGTCTCGTATTAACGGCCGGATCCATTCAAACGTTATTAAAAGAAGCGGATCTCGTTTACTTACTGCCAGTTGAAGAAAAGTTAAAACCTTACTTCACAAAGGCATTTCTCTTTACGTTTATGATTCAGTTATACATAATCGCAATCGTAGCGGCAGCGCTTGCCCCGTTATACTTCCAGCAAATGAAGCAAACAGGAGCGGCTTACATATGGATTGTACTCGCGTTTGTCATTGTAAAAGCGTGGAACTTATTCGTTGCATGGGAAAAATCATTTTTAACAGATCAAAATATACAAAGAGCTGATTGGTTCATTCGTTTTATTTTAAACGGCTTATTTGTATACTTCCTTGTAGAACGTACTTCCGTTATGTTTATTGGCGGAACCGTCCTTCTCATGGTGTTATACCTCGTAGTACTGCATCAAATGGTGAAGGGAAAGCCGCTAAACTGGGAGTATTTAATTTCTGAGGAAGGTAAGAAAATGATGCTGCTGTACCGCATCGCGAATATGTTCGTTGACGTACCAGCATTAAAAGAAAGAGTAGCACGTAGAAAATGGCTTGATTTCATCCTTTCGATGATCGGTGAAAAGCGTACATATTTATACTTATATATGAGAACGTTTTTACGATCTGGTAACTATTTCGGCTTATATGTGCGTTTGCTCGCTCTTGGAGGAGTTATTCTTTACTTCATTCCGTTTCTATATGGACGATTTATCGTAAGCCTTATTTTCCTATACTTAATCGGTTATCAGCTCTTAACTTTATGGAAGCATCACCGCATGAAGATTTGGCTTGATTTGTATCCGGTGGGGGGAGAAGAGAAGAAGAAAGATTTTCTTACTTTATTAAATGCAATTCTTATTATCGGTAGCGTGATATTTACAGTTATATTCGCCTTTGCGACGAAAGATTTCATGATGACGGGAATTTTATTAGTCGTAAGCATAGTATTTAGTATCGGTTTCGTTTATCAATACGGGGCGAAACGTATTGAGCGTTTAAATTGAAGGGAATGAACCTATGATTACATACGAAGAGAAGGTTATAAAAGAATTGGAGCAGTGGAAAGCTACATTCATGAAAGATTCTTCTATGATGACACGGTTCTCTAAGAAAGTGCAGACGAAAGTACAACAGCTTATTCCGGCGAAAGTGCAAAAAGTATTAACGGAAACGATTCGGATGATGGTGCAAACGATTAGTGCCGGATCAAACTTTATAAAGCCGAAATTAAAAGAGACGCACTGGTCATTGCAAAGAAGAGACGACGAAGTACGTAAAAAAATGGATGAGTACAAAAAAATAGCAGCGGCAGAAGGAGCAGGGACGGGAGCTGGCGGTATTCTCCTCGGTCTTGCTGACTTTCCGCTTTTACTCGGCATTAAAATTAAATTTTTATTTGATGCAGCAACGTTGTACGGATTTGATACGAGTAACAAAGAAGAGCGTCTTTTTATTCTTCACGTTTTCCAACTTGCCTTTTCAAGTGACGACCACCGAAAAGAAATATGGAAAGCAATCGAAACGTGGGATACAGAAGAAGAAAATCATATGGACTGGGAAAAGTTCCAAACAGAGTACCGAGACTATATCGATTTAGCAAAAATGCTTCAGCTCGTACCAATAATCGGTGCCCCAGTCGGCGCATATGCGAACTATCAATTACTGCAAAGACTCGGAGAAGTGACGATGAATTGTTATCGTATGCGATTGCTGAATAGAAATTAAAAAAAAGCATCCTACATGTGTAATGTAGGATGCTTTTTGTTATTTTTATTCATATTTTTCATCATTTTACCAATAATATACAAATGGAGTTACTTTATTGTATTTAGGGGTGCAAATATGAAAGTATCAATATTTATCACTTGTGTGGCAGATGTTTTTTATCCAGAGGTCGGAAGTGATGTCGTCGAAATTCTTGAAGATTTAGGGTGTGAAGTTGATTTTCCTAAAAGCCAAACTTGCTGCGGACAGCCGGCCTATAATAGCGGGTACGTGAAAGAAACGAAAACAGCGGCAAAGCATATGATTGAAACCTTTGCTCATTCAGAATATGTTGTGGCACCATCGGGTTCGTGCGCGATGATGGTTCACGAGTTTGCTATCTTATTTTCTGAGAGTGAAATGGAGTGGAAGAAAAAAGCGGATGAGCTTGCGAAGAAAACATATGAATTTACACAATTTCTCGTTGAAGTATTAGGGAAAGAAGACTTAGGTGCGGTGCTTCATAAAAAAGCAACAGTTCATACATCTTGTCATATGAGCCGATTGATGGGAATTAAAGAACCACCGCAAAAATTATTAAAATGTGTCAAAGGACTGGAAGTAGTTTCGCTGCCGCACAATTATGATTGCTGCGGATTTGGAGGGACATTTTCAGTGAAGATGCCAGAAATCTCTGAACAAATGGTCGATGAAAAAGTAAAGCATATTATGGAAACCGGTGCAGAAGTGTTAATTGGGATGGATTGTAGCTGCTTAATGAATATAAAAGGACGTTTAACACGCCAGGGCTATCCAATTGATGTAAAACATATTGCTCAAGTATTAAATGAGGACCGAAAATAAGAGGGGGATATATAGATGGGAATGAGAATTGGGAACGATCCCTTTCATAAGCGTACTGCAACCGGCATTGGTGATCAATTTATGCGGCAGGCTGTTAGGAAAGCGCAAGATGGTCTTAGGGGCAAGAAATTAAAAGCGACTGAGAGTCTTGGGAATTGGGAAGAATGGCGAGGTTTAGGAGAAGAAATTCGAAAGCATACATTAGAAAATCTTGATTATTATTTATATGAGCTAAGTGAAAATATTGAGAAAAACGGCGGTTTTGTTTATTTTGCAAAGACGGCAGAAGACGCAAGGGAATATGTAAAAGAAATTGTAAAAAAGAAAAACGCGAAAAAAATTGTGAAATCAAAATCGATGGTAACGGAAGAAATCAGTTTAAATGAAGCGATTGAAGAAGCTGGAGCGGAAGTGTTAGAAACAGATCTTGCTGAATTTATTCTACAAGTGAACGACCACGATCCGCCGTCACATATTGTTGTGCCGTGCCTCCACAAAGA
Source organism: Bacillus cereus group sp. BfR-BA-01309 (assembly GCF_022664315.1). NCBI lineage: Bacteria > Bacillati > Bacillota > Bacilli > Caryophanales > Bacillaceae > Bacillus > Bacillus cereus group sp. BfR-BA-01309. Next base: position 217,217 of record NZ_JAKUHE010000009.1, on the reverse strand, counting down.
TAAAGAACACATTTGTGAAATATTTAAAACAAAGCTAAATTACACTGGCACATCTGACCCTACGGAAATGGCGAGGTTTGTAAGAGGTTATTTACGTGATGATTTCTTTGCGGCGGATATAGGAGTGACTGGATGTAACTTTGCGGTTGCAGAGTCCGGGTCCATTTCTATCGTAGCAAACGAAGGAAACGCAAGACTGACTACGACACTTCCGAAAACGTTAATTACCGTTATGGGGATGGAGCGTATTGTGCCGACATGGGAAGAGCTTGATGTGTTAGTAACTCTTCTATGCAGAAGTTCTGTAGGACAAAAGTTAACAAGTTATATTACAGGATTAACAGAGCCTGGCGGGACAGATGGACCTGAGGAATTTCATTTAGTCATTGTGGATAATGGCCGTTCTGATATTGTAGGGACAGAATTCCAAAGTGTACTGCAGTGTATTCGCTGCGCAGCATGTATTAATGTGTGTCCTGTATACAGGCATATTGGCGGACATGCATATGGCTCTATTTATCCAGGACCAATTGGAGCTGTGTTAACACCGCTTTTAGGGGGATATGATGAATATAAGGATTTACCTTATGCATCTAGTCTTTGTGGTGCGTGTACAGAAGCATGTCCGGTGAAAATCCCGTTACACGACTTATTAATTAAACATCGCAGCCGCATTGTAGAAGAAAAACGATCACCTGTAGCTTGGAACGCGGCGATGAAAGGTTTTGAAAAAGTAGTGAAGAGTCCTAGCTTATTTTCTTTTGCTGCGAAGAGTGCTCCGTATGCATTAAAACCTCTTGCGAAAGGTGATAAAATCGAGCGCGGCATTGGACCGTTAAAAGCGTGGACGGATGCGAGAGATTTCCCAGTTCCGAAAAAACAACCGTTTCGAAAGTGGTTTGAAAAACACGTAAAGGAGAACGATGATGGCCATCCAAAATCGTGAAGAATTTTTACTCCAGTTATCAGAAAAGCTTGGTAGAAAACGTCCTGAAGCAGTGAAAAAACCGAAATGGTCTTTTGCCCCGCAGTGGACTGTTTTTGACGGACTCGCGCAAGAAAAACTTGTATTACAACTAATAGAGCACTGCGAAGTCATTCATACAGAAGTAAAGCGAACAACGAAAGGAAATCTTGTTGAAACATTGGGGTCCTTACTAAAAGAATGGAATATTACATCTGCTATGTATGCGAACGATGAGCGTTTTCATGAGTATGGTCTTACTCCACTTTTCAAAAATGAAGGTGCAACACATTTTCGTATGTGGGGATCGGATCAGAAAGAAGAGGACATAGCATTTGCGAAAGCTGCTGACCTTGGCATTACGTTCAGTGATATGACGCTGGCAGAATCAGGAACCGTTGTACTATTTAATGACGGATTAAAAGGAAGACATGTTAGCCTTCTTCCGGAGTCGTACATTGCAATCGTTCCTAAAAGTACGATCGTACCAAGATTAACTCAAGCTACAAAACGAATCCATGATCAAAATGAAGCGGGAGAAAAACTACCCGCTTGTGTAAATTTCGTTTCTGGTCCATCAAATAGCGCAGATATTGAAATGAACCTTGTCGTAGGTGTACATGGGCCAATCCGAACAGCGTATATTATTGTGGATGATCAATAATGAAAATAGAAAGCACTGGCCGCTAATACAACCAGTGCTTTTCTTACTGCTGAAAGTTAAAGACCAAGTCCACTATAGCTGACTCCAGCTACGATTAATATGATAAAGAGCACAATGAGTACGATATAACCGCTACTAACGCCCTTACCATCTTGTCCAGCTTCACCGCCGCCAGTGCCACCACTACCGCCTTTACCGCCAAGTGCCATATGTATGTCCTCCTTATTGTTATATGTTGCTTTTACTTTATACTTTCTGTATTTACCAATAAATCCCTTCTGTGATGTTAACTAACTTGCAAATCATTTCGTTTCATTTTATAATTTATTTACCGACCGGTAAGTAAAAATAAGTGAGGTACAGTATGACAAAGAATTTACAAACATCGCAAAACATTGTAGAGGCATCATTTAAACTTATGGCAGAGCACGGCATTGAGAAGATGAGCCTTTCTATGATTGCGAAAGAGGTAGGTATTTCAAAACCGGCTATTTATTATCATTTTTCTTCTAAAGAAGCGTTAGTTGATTTTTTATTTGAAGAAATTTTTTCGGGGTATCATTTCGTGAGTTATTTCGATAAAGGACAATATACGAAAGAAAACTTTGCAGAAAAGTTAATTGCCGATGGGTTACATATGTTCTCTGAGTATGAAGGGCAAGAAGGAATATTACGTGTTATAAATGAATTTATCGTAACTGCATCGCGAAATGAAAAGTATCAGAAACGTTTATTTGAAATACAAGAAGATTTCTTAAATGGTTTCCACGATTTATTGAAGAAAGGTGTGGAACTTGACGTTGTGTCACAGCATGCAACAGAAGAAAATGCTCATACGTTAGCGCTCGTGATCGATAATATGAGTAATTACATGCTCATGGGATTCCAGTTAAAGTATAAAGAGATTTGGATTCGAAATGTGAAAAACGTAATGAAGGAGGAATAAAAGTGAAAATGCAAAAAAACTGGTGGCTCGGTTTTCTTGGATTCATTGGTGTATATAAAATCCCAGGTATGATGGAAGCTTTTCAAGCGGATGGAAGTTGGATGAAGTTAATAGGGTTTATTTGGCTACTTTGGTTCGGATATTTTATTCCTGAGAAGAAAGATAAAGAAGAATAAATACTAATTTTCTGTAAAGTTATGTAAAATATAGACTGAGAGTATTCATATATTAGATTACTAGATTTGGAGTGGTTACATGGATCCATTGAAAAATGAAATTCACCCTGACATGGTGAAGGTGTGGAAAGTTCGTGCTGTAATTGAAGAAGGGATCGGTATTCTTGTCATTTTAGCTTACCTTTTCCTCATGATAAAGTTTGATTGGTGGGCGTGGATTTTGTACGTGTTAATCGGGTTAACGGTTGCACTAGCGCCATTGGAGTACTTCGTATTCCCGAAACTTCGCCAGCGTTATTATAGCTATCAACTAAATGAAGAAGAACTTGAAATTCAACACGGTCTTTTCGTCGTAAAGCGTGTATTAGTACCGATGATTCGTGTACAGCACGTGACGATTGAACAAGGGCCGATTATGAGAAAATATGGCTTAGCACAATTACACATTTCAACAGCGGCAACTTCTCACAGCATTCCAGGCTTAACGATGTATGAAGCAGAAATGTTGAAAACAAAAATCGCAGAATTGGCGAAAGTGAGTGATGAGGATGTATAAGAGGCAGCATCCAATCACGATGTTATTAGAATTAAAAATAACAGACTTTATACCACTCATTATTTTCATGTTTAGCTTAAATGGAAAATTCCCGTTTTGGTATTTAATTCCCGCTGCATTCGGTTTACTCACCGTTTTTTCAGCGTTTGAAAAATGGTATTACACAACATATTGGGTTGAAAATAACGTATTACATGTGAAGCAAGGGCTCTTTGTGAAGAAGGAGAGCTACTTAAATAAAGAACGTGTGCAAACGATTAATACAAGTTCTAACGTGTTATATCAAATGCTTGGCTTAAAGAAAATTCAAATCGAAACAGCTGGTGGGGGCGACGATGCAGAAGTTAGCTTAGCTGGTATTACAGCAGAAGAAGCAACAGAGCTTATTGCATTGCTAAACGAGCCAACTCCAGAAGTGAAAGCAGAAGAAACATTAGACGAAGCAGTAGAACATACAGTAGAAAAAGAAATTGTTACAGAGGAAAAACAATCGACAGAATACAAGTTAACTTGGAAAGAGATTTTATTAGCTTCTGTTACATCTGGTCAGTTTGGACTATTATTCTCATTAATCTTTTTCGTGTACCACCAAGTAGATGAGTACATTCCGAAATGGATAGAGAATGGCGTAAAGTCATATGTAATGGAACATGATATATATGGCTGGATTTTCATGGTGGCCGTTTTGATCGTCCTTTCGTGGATTATATCGACAATCGGTTATGCGTTAAAACATGGAGATTTCACAGTGAATCGAAGAAATGATGAAGTCCGCATTGCCCAAGGGTTACTAGAAAGGAAAGAACTTGTACTAAAGTTACACCGTATTCAAGGGATTACGATAAAAGAAGGTATTTTCCGTCAAATGTTCGGTTATTGCGCTGTGCAAGTAGAAGTTATTCAAGGTAAAGGACTGGGTGATGAAAAAGAGAAAGTTACACTGCACCCAATCATTCGAAAAGAACGTGTGCAACAGTTACTCGCGGATTTACAATTACCATACGAACTGAATACAAACATTATTTCATTACCAAAATCGGCATTGCGTCGTTACTTAATTGATAGTTTTATATTCTTCGCAATGCTAGCAATCCCGCTTATTGGAATCAGTATATACTTTGAAAAGCACTTCATCATGTGGGCATTAATTCCGCTCGCGATCCTCATCTTTATACTTGGATACGCAACATTTAGAACAAATGGTTACAAGGTAAACGGGGAGCAAATTACGCTTGTATATCGCAGCGTCGGAAAATATACAGGACTTGTTAGAAGAAGACACGTCCAATCAATGGAAAAGACACAATCATATTTCCAGCGCCGTGCAAATCTATGTACGTATAAGTTCTCTAACGCATCATCGGAGTATAAATTAGAACATACGAGAGTAGAAGATGCGGAGAGAATGCAGGATTGGTATAAGAAGAAATTAAGTGAGAATTAAATAGAATGGCTCGTCTTTTGCGGAAGATGGGCTATTTTTTTATATAAAAATAATGAATAATATATGGGGAAGGAAAAGCGAGGTGAATGAGAGTGAGCAAATTTTTAATACCGTATTCATTTTCTATATTAAGTTTCTTTATTTCAGTAACGGCACTTGATTTATTTGATAGGATGGGAAAAAATGATGAGATGACTTCGCCGAACATAATTGGAAAGATAATTCAATCTACTGCGCAAATGGGAGTCCTTACATTGTATTTCGGAGTGCCAATTATTTTAGGTGGCTGTCTACTTGGGGAACTATTGTTTAGAGGTATCATTTTACGTTTTAAACTAAGCTATATTATATCTTTATTATTATATTTACTTTTAGCTTTTAGTATTGTTTCCGTAACGGTTGGAATTCCAACTACATATGAAGATTCTAATACTACTTTCATGGTAATAACTATGATTTGTGCTGTTACATTCTTTATGGGGCGGAATATATGGGAGAAAAAACAAGTTAACAATGGAGTGAAATAATGAAATACACATGTCCATGCTGTGGATATAAAACATTAGAAGAAGAACCACCAGGTACATATGAAATTTGTAATATATGTTATTGGGAAGATGATGGGGTCCAGTTTAACGATCCTGACTATGAAGGCGGAGCGAATGAAGTCTCGTTAAGACAAGCACAGAAAAACTTTATTGCATTTGGTGCTTGCGAGGAAGCTTTTGTGAAATCAGTTAGAAAACCGACTAGTGAAGATGTGAAGGATGCTAGTTGGAAGCAAGTTTGATAAGTAAAATGTCAGTGATATTTTAAAATGGATTAATCCAGGAAAAAATCCTGTTATTATTCAAACTCCTGAAAATGAACTGGAAAATTATTAATTTGATACTCTAAAAAATATAATTTATACGGCATTATTTAAAGTCTATTTTCATTAGTAGGCTTTTTGGTTAATCTCAAACGCTAATGGATTATTTCATTAAAAACTTGGATTTACGATACGTTAGGCGGGTTTCATAAATGGTTGTTTGTAGTTTTTGAGACTAATAAATAAATTGTTTAATACATAGGGATTAACGTGAATAAAATAAAAGGTCAATTTCTTTTCATGTAAAGAAGTTGGCTTTTTTATTTAGCTTTGCTTAGCGTAAGGGATTTTTGTTTCAGAGTATTTATTTTTCAACTTGATGATAATGAGGAGAGATACCTGTATGCTTTTTAAGGATTGGAACCTGATTATTGCCTGAAAATATAGACTGGGGAAAATAATGTAAAAAAACTATTGTATGTTTTAAAACCTTATGTTACATTTGTGTTACAGAAGAGTTACAAAACGTAACTTATGTTACGTTTTGTTTTCTTTTGTTTTTCGGTATGTTACAAAAAGAGAAAAAGTAAAGCTAAAAAATAGCAACCTAAAAATAGTTTTTCTATGTGTATAAGAGTGTGTGTAGTAAAGAGTCTGGTGAGATCTTTACGCACATTATTAAAATTCCTTTCTGTCTTTAAAAGAAGAAGAAAACCACCTACCAACTATTTAGGAGTTTTAAGTAATGATAGTAAATGAAATGTACTTCCTTTCCCACACACAAAGTACATCTTTATTTTCAGTCTAATTACTACACAGACTTTTATACATATGCTGTTATTTATTGTTTTAGGGATATATAGGAGGAGAAAAAATGAAAAAGTTATTAATGGTAATTGGACTTACGTTTTTAATGTTAGCTGGATGTAGCAATGGGAATTTTGACAAAGCAATGGATGAAGGAAAGACCGCGTTAACGAATAAAGAATATAAAAATGCCTTATCATCATTTGAAAAAGCGCTAGGTGAGAAAAAAGATGATTCAGATGCAATGATGCTTGTAGAACAAACGAAAATAATGATAGAAGCAGTGAAGTTAAAAGAAGAAACAAAGGTAGAAGAATCAATCAAGTCATTTGAAAAAGTAGAGAACATGAAGAATGGAAATGCTACGCTTGTAAAACAAGCAAAGGAAGAACGCACAGCATTACTAGCCATCTTAGAGCAAAATAAGAAGTATAGCGAGCAACTGACGAAAAGTGAAGAGTTAATAGGTAAGAAAAATTATGTAGAAGCGAAAGAAATCTTAAATAAGCTAGTTGCAGAAACAAAAGATAACAAAAAACTTGAAGAATATAATAAAAAAGCGGTAGGATTAGTTACTAAAATGAATGAAGAAGAAAAAACTGCAAAGAATGAAGCAGCAGCGAAAGCACAAAAAACAAATGCAGTAACGAATCAAAAGGTAGCAACAGAAAAGACTCAAAAACCTGAGGCAGAAAAAAATCAAAAGGTAGTAGCAGAAAAGACTCAAAAACCCGAGGTAGAAAAAAATCAGAAGGTAGCAACAGAAAAGAACCAAAAAACTGAGACAGAAAAGAATCAAAAGGTAGAAGCAGAAAAGAACCAAAAAGTAGAAACAGGAAAAAATCAAAATGCATTTACTTTTGAGAAAGCAAAAGAATATATCAAAAATGAATATAAAGAAGACTATGATTACACGCTAGAGAATACGCAAGTAGAGAATGGAAAGAAATATTATCAAATAAGAGTGCATACGACATATAAAATAGAAGGTGCAGGTGGACCAGGATTTACTGGTGTATATAAAGTATTCGAAGATGGTACAATTATTGAAATGCACTAAAATGATGGAAAAGGTATCCTCAAAGTATATGAGGGTACCTTTTTTAGCATAAAAAAAGGCATCTAGCAAAAGTACTAGATGCAAATAAAAACACAAGGGAAGATAAATATCTTCCCGTTTCCCGTAAGTAATTATATCAAAAAATTTATAAAAAACTAGCTTTATTTTTTATATCATTGATGTGCAAAGCTATGAAAGTATAAGATTACACTGTTTTCATAGTGTTTTATTAAAAAAAGGAGTTACGTATATGATTAATTTTAAACCAGAAAATTTGAACCAACTATTAAAAATAACGTTAATTAGTGCGAATAAATCTTATGATGCGATTAAAGACTATGAATGTACGGGAGAAGCAGTAGTATTCCGTGTAGATTTCGAATATATTGACGTTTCTTTAATGATTGTAGATATATTAGGAAGATCAGCTTCTAAATTTAACATTTTGCCATATGCCCGTCCGAATACGAATGAAATAGATTACATTCAGTTTCATGTGTATGCGATTAATGAAGGGAATTTTAAAGAAATGATGGATACGATGTAGAAAACTATAAAGTGAAACTTTAATCAGTGGGAGATTCATCCCCACTGATTATTAGCCCTCACCAATCGGACGTTTACGGGGCAGACCGACTCCCACCTAACTTCTTTGCTCCAGCTGAAATTTTGGGGGAGTTTTACTGCCCGTTAACGCGGGATAATTTTACAAATATGTATATACCAACTAATATATAATTAATAAATTCATATAATTGGAGTGATGAGATGCAGCCGTTAGAAAGGGAGATTCATTCTAATATGCTGAAGGTGTGGAGAATTCACGCTTTAATTGGGGCGGCAGTTATACTAGCAGTCGTAATTGCATATTTCTTTTTTATGATCAATTTTAATTGGTGGGGCTGGTTGTTTGGCTTGTTAGTAACAGGCGCTATTCTATTTATCCCGCTTGATTATTTCGTGTTTCCAAATTTACGTCAACGCTATTATAGTTACAGATTAAATGAAGAAGAGATTGAGATTCAAAAAGGAATGTTCGTTGTAAAACGCGTACTCATTCCGATGATGCGTGTGCAGCACGTAACGATTGAACAAGGACCGATTATGAGAAAGTATAATTTAGCAGAATTACATATTTCAACAGCAGCAACTTCTCATAGTATTCCAGGCTTAACGAAAGAAGAAGCAGAGCAGCTGAAAAGACAAATTGGAGAACTTGCGAAAGTGAGTGATGAGGATGTATAAGAGGCAACATCCAATCACGATTTTATTAGGTATTCGAGTTGCGACTTTGTTACCTTTTATTTTTCTTGTTCTATTTAAATCAGATGGTCAAGTAGAACCTTGGTATTTCTTTCATCTCGTTCTTTTGGCCATAATATTTATTATGGCAATTTTCTCAGCTATAAAATGGTATTTCAAAGTGTACTGGGTTGAAAATAATATTGTACATATAAAGCACGGTGTGTTCGTTAAGAAGGAAAGTTACTTAAATAAAGAACGTGTGCAAAATATTAGTACGTCTTCTAACATCATTTATCAAGTGCTTGGACTGACGAAGTTAAACATAGAAGTAGCTGGCGGCGGTAGTGACCCAGAAGTGATGTTAGCTGGCATTAGAGAAAGTGAAGCGAAGGAACTGATTTCTTTATTACATAAAGAGAGAAGTGTTGTGACTGAAGAAGAGCCCGCGACAGCAGAAAATAAGACAATTTATCAGTTAACAGCGAAAGAAATTTTATTCGCCTCTATTACATCTGGTAGATTCGGATTAGTATTTTCTATGTTAGTCATCATTTACACAGAGTTTAATGAATTTCTTCCAAAATGGCTCATCAATAAAGTAGAAGCGTATGTGATGGATAACGGTGTATATGAATTAATTGTTATGGCTGCGATTTTAATGGCGGTTTCGTGGGTCGTTTCGACAGCTGGTTATGCGTTAAAATATGCGAACTTTAAAATTGAGCGAAACAGAAATGAAATTCGCATCGTGCAAGGGTTATTTGATAAGAAAGAGTTTGTTTTAAAACTACACCGCATTCAAGCGATCACTGTGAAAGAAGGAATTCTTCGCCAGCCGTTCGGTTATTGCTCTGTCGAAGTGGAAGTTATTCAAAGTATAGAAGCAGCAGGGCATGAAGTGATGTTACATCCTTTTATGAAAAAGAAAGATGTCCAGCAGTTACTTACATATTTACAATTGCCGTATAAAATGGAAGAGAAAATCGTTCATTTACCGAAGGCCGCATTACGCCGTTACGTAATAATGGGCTGGATTACAAGTGCTGTACTCGCAGTGCCGATCATCGGTGCGAGTATATATTTTAAACAAAATATGGCGTTGTTCACGCTAATACCACTATTTATCATATTTACGTTACTCTCATACGCTAGGTATACAAGTGGTGGATATATGATACGAGACAATCAGTTAGTCATGGTATACCGTGGCCTAGCAAAATATACAGGAATCATGCGAAGAAGGCATGTTCAAGCAGTAGGATACAATCAATCGTATTTTCAAAAGAAAGACGAGCTATGTACAGCTGCCGTATCGGTAGCGGGGCATAAATATAAAGTGAAGCATATGCGAAAAAAAGAAGCGCTTCGCATATATAATTGGTACAAAGAAAAAGGAAACACCGGTGCGTAATGGTGTTTCCTTTTTTGTGTCGTGATTTGTCGATAAGTCGATATATCTGAAAAATCGCCGATATAATTTCATGTACCGCAGACTTGGAGCAACCACAGCACAAAACCCCTTAAACTAACACATCAAAAGTAGTCACAAATGACGGACGAGAGAAAATACTTTTTTGCTGTTCCGCATGTGGATGCGCTTGAGCCTGAGCCTGTCCTTCTGCTTGTGCAGGGCGTTTTTTGTGAGCGTTTTCGAATGAACGTGATTCTGTCCAGTCTTTAAAGTTTTGCTCCGTTTCCCACATCGTTAAGATGACATATGTATCGTTACTTAATGGGCGTAGAACGCGAATTGCTTGGAATCCTGGTTCGTTTTCAATAAGGCCTGCGCGGTTTTTAAAACGGTTTTCAAATACTGGGCGACCTTCGTCTGTGACAGAAATGTTGTTACAAACGATGTAGCCAGTTTGTCCTTTAAATTCGCCAACAGCGTCTAGTACGTCATAACTAAGTGAGCCTTCTACTGATTCTTCTGTATTTTCTTTATAAAACATATCTTTTTCATTATTTTTTGCAGTGAAATGTGCTTGTTCTAGAGGTGTTTCGTATGAAATAATAGCCTTCATTTTAATGCCCCCTTTAAATGTTTGTTTCTATTATATCAACTCTCGTAAAAAACTTCGAAGATTATATACATAAAGATACTTCTTTTTCAAATAATAAATGTACCATCATTTGGAAAGAAGGCCGATGTATGAAGAAAGTAAAGTGGACTTTATTAGGTGGATTAGCAACGCTCGTATTAGCGATTGTACTTTATAAACTTATTGTGCTAGCTGGTGGCTATATGATGGATGAAAAGCAGCTCGTTTTCCACTCTTCATCACGTATCGTTGACCAGAAAGGGAAAGAAATTACGAAACTATACGTAGAAAATAGAGACCTCGTACCAGTCGAGCAAATTCCGAAATACGTGCAGCAGGCGTTTATTGCGGTGGAAGATTCTCGTTTTTATGAACATCAAGGAATTGATTATCCTTCTATATTCCGTGCTCTTTATAAAGATACGTTAGCTGGAGAAAAGGTAGAAGGTGGTAGTACGATTACGCAGCAACTCGCTAAAAATGTCTTTTTAACTCGTGAAAAAACAGTTACGCGGAAATTGAAGGAAGTCGCAATTTCCCTTCAATTAGAGCAAAAATATACGAAACAACAAATTCTTGAAATGTATATGAATCATATTTATTTTGGCCATGGGGCTTACGGTATTCAAGCGGCAGCAAAGTTGTATTTTAATAAAAATGTAGAAGATTTAACAGTAGAAGAGGGCGCAATGCTTGCAGGTCTTCCGAAGTCGCCAAACGGATATTCACCGTATTTCTCTCCAGAGAAAAGTAAGGAGCGCCGCGATCTCGTATTGTCACTTATGCATAAACAAGGCTATTTGACTGCCGAAGAAAGTGTACGTTATCAAGGGAAGACGATTGCGCTATATAAAAACTTAGATGAGAATGAGCTCGCATATATGCCGTATATTGATATGGTTATAGATGAAGCAGCTCGTTTATATGGATTGTCTCATCAAGAAGTACTCCGCGGAGGATATACGTTTGTCGTTCCGATGGATGAAAAGATTCAAAAGGTAGCGTATAACCAGTTTCAAGATGCACAGAATTTCCCTGGGAAAGAAGAGGGGGCGCAAGGTGCTTTTTTATTAATGGATAATCGTACGGGCGGAATTAAAGCGGCGATTGGCGGAAGAAAGTACGTCCCGAGAGGTTTTAATCGTGTTTTCGCAAAAAGACAGCCAGGTTCTGTGCTTAAACCACTTATTGTCTATGCGCCAGCACTCGAAACGAAAAAGTATAATCCATATTCTTTATTAACGAATGAAAGAAATTCATTTGAAGGCTACGAACCACGAAATTACAACCATGCGTATTCGAAAGAAATGACGATGTACGATGCGATTTTAGAGTCAGCAAATGTACCGGCAGTTTCTTTATTAAATGAATTAGGGGTAGAAGAAGGAAAGCAATATTTAGAGAAAGGCAATGTTCATATTGCCGATGCGGGGTTAAGTACAGCGCTTGGCGGATTGAAAAACGGTGTTTCAACATTTGAACTTGTGAAAATGTATCGTGCGTTTTTAGCAAATGGCGCTATTATTGAGCCGCACGTGATTGATAAAGTATTCAATAGACACGGCGCAGTTATTGGAGAATCACCAAAAGTAGAAACGAAAATTTTCTCAAAACAAACGGCATGGTATATGACGAAAATGTTAGAAGGAGTTGTGAAGGAAGGGACAGCGAAAGCCGGTGTATATAACGGGGCGTTAGCTGGGAAAACAGGCACAACTTCCTTACCAAATGACGATAATGGAGCGAGAGATATGTGGTTCGTTGGCTATACGCCAAATTTAGTAGGCGCTGTTTGGATTGGTTATGACCGTACGGATAAAGAGCATCAGTTGCAAGGAGAAAGTGCGTCAGCAACGAAATTGTTTAAGAAAATTTTAACGAAGGCAAATATAGAACAGAAAGAGCAGTTTATGAAACCAGAAGGTGTGGAAACAATCGGTGCTCCAATTCGGCTGCGCAAAATTGAAGGTGTGAAAATGAAATTAGCGTTTAGCCCTTTCGGTTTATTTAAAGCGAAATTAAGCTGGACACCACTTCCAGATGATAGAATTATGTATCGGATTTATAGAGTGGAAAACGGAGTCCATACGCATGTAGCAACTGTAAATGGTGCCGGGGAATATGAAGAAAAGTTCGTTAACATCTTTTCAAAACCGAGTTTTTACGTTGTGCCATATAACACACAAACGAATCGCGAGGGAGAAAAGTCAAAAGTAGCTAAACCATAGTTTTTCTCTGTGTTATAATAAGAATGTTGTGAAAATAGTAAGCGTTTTTAAGAATGTTTGTGTCAATTTAATGAACAACGTACATAATATTATGCATTTTGTTTTTACAAGCTGTATAGTAAAAAAAGATAAATATCGGAATAGAACGTATTTAGAGCAAAAGCATTGGCAAGGAAGGGAGCAAGGGTCTTGGTAAGAAATATAAATGAGACATTTTTAAAAGCATGTAGGGGGGAACGTACTGATTATGTACCAGCATGGTATATGCGTCAAGCAGGTCGTTCACAGCCGGAATATAGAAAGATAAAAGAAAAGTATTCTTTATTTGAAATTACACATAATCCAGAATTATGTGCTTACGTTACAAAGTTGCCAGTTGATCAATATAATGTAGACGCAGCAATTCTGTATAAAGATATTATGTCACCACTACCTGCAATTGGTGTGGATGTAGAAATTAAATCAGGTATTGGCCCGGTTATTGATAACCCAATCCGTTCTTTACAAGACGTAGAAAAGCTAGGGGAAATCAATCCAGAAGATGACGTACCGTACATATTAGATACGATTCGTTTATTAACGACAGAAATGTTAGACGTACCGTTAATCGGTTTTTCAGGAGCTCCATTTACATTAGCAAGCTACATGATTGAAGGCGGTCCATCTCGTAATTACCATAATACGAAAGCGTTCATGTATGCAGAGCCGAAAGCTTGGTTCGCTTTAATGGATAAGCTAGCAGATATGGTTATTACATATCTAAAAGCACAAATTAACGCAGGAGCAAAAGCAGTTCAAATTTTCGATTCTTGGGTTGGAACAGTAAATGTAGCAGATTACCGCGTATTTATTAAACCAGCAATGGAGCGTATTTTTGCAGAAGTTCGCCCGATGGGTGTTCCAATGATTATGCACGGCGTAGGAGCTGCACATTTAGTAAATGAATGGCACGACTTACCACTTGATGTAGTAGGCTTAGATTGGCGCTTACCGATCGAAGAGGCACGCACGCGTGGTGTTCATAAGGCGGTACAAGGCAATATGGACCCGTCATTCTTACTTGCGCCATGGTCTGTTATTGAAGAACATGTAAAAGGTATTTTAGATCAAGGGATGAAACAGCCAGGTTATATCTTTAACTTAGGACACGGTGTATTCCCAGAAGTAAATCCAGATACATTAAAACGTTTAACTACATTTATTCATGAATACTCTAAAGGGCAGTTAGCGAAGTAAAGGAGCATTGCTGTATGAAAAAGAAAATTGGTTTGCTTGTAATGGCATACGGAACGCCATATAAAGAAGAAGATATTGAACGTTACTATACACATATTCGTAGAGGAAGAAAGCCAAGTCCTGAAATGCTAGAAGATTTAACAGAGCGTTACCGTGCAATTGGTGGTATTTCTCCTTTAGCTACTATTACATTAGAGCAAGCTAAAAAGTTAGAGAAGCGTTTAAATGAAGTACAAGATGAAGTAGAGTATCATATGTATCTCGGCTTAAAACATATCGAACCGTTCATTGAAGATGCAGTGAAAGATATGCATAACGACGGTATACAAGATGCAATCGCACTTGTTCTTGCACCGCACTATTCTACATTTAGCGTGAAATCGTATGTAGGACGAGCACAAGAAGAAGCAGAGAAACTTGGAAACTTAACAATTCACGGCATTGATAGCTGGTATAAAGAACCGAAATTCATCCAGTACTGGGTTGATGCAGTGAAAGGTATATATAACGGTATGGCAGAAGCAGAACGTGAAAAAGCAGTATTAATCGTATCTGCACATAGCTTACCAGAAAAAATTATCGCACTTGGCGATCCATATCCAGATCAATTAAATGAAACAGCTGACTATATTGCAAGAGGTGCTGAAGTAGCAAACTATGCAGTAGGTTGGCAAAGTGCAGGAAACACACCAGATCCTTGGATTGGTCCAGATGTACAAGATTTAACGAGAGAATTAAATGAAAAGTACGGTTATACTTCATTCGTATACGCACCAGTTGGATTTGTTGCGGAACATTTAGAAGTTCTATATGACAATGACTTTGAGTGTAAAGTTGTAACAGATGAAATTGGCGCGAAATATTATCGTCCAGAAATGCCAAATGCATCGGACGCATTTATTGATTGCTTAACAGATGTTGTATTAAAGAAAAAAGAATCTGTATTGTAAGAAGAAAGGGGGAGCCTGCTTGAGGGAAAAAGTTGTAATCATCGGCGGTGGCATCACAGGATTAACAACAATGTATAACTTGCAAAAAGAAATTCGTGACAACAACTTGCCGATCGATACATTACTGATAGAAGCATCGGGTAAACTTGGCGGGAAAATTCAAACCGTTCGAAAAGATGGATTTACAATTGAACGCGGACCGGATTCTTTCTTAGCACGAAAAGAAAGTGCAGCAAGATTAGCGAGAGAATTAGGTCTTGGCGATGAACTTGTAAATAATAAGGGCGGTCAATCATTTATCCTCGTAAACAATCGGTTACATAAAATGCCGAGCGGATCAATGATGGGAATTCCAACGCAAATTACGCCGTTTCTATTTTCCGGGCTGCTCTCTCCAATTGGTAAAATAAGAGCTGGCTTTGATCTGTTAATGCCGAGATCAAAGCCAGTATCTGACCAATCACTCGGGCAGTTTTTCAGACATCGCCTCGGCAACGAAGTGGTTGAAAATTTAATCGAACCATTACTATCGGGTATTTATGCAGGGGATATTGATGAAATGAGCTTAATGTCAACATTCCCGCAAATGTATCAAATCGAGCAGAAACATCGCAGTATTTCACTCGGTATGCGTACACTTGCACCGAAAGAAGAGAAAACTGAACCGAAAAAAGGAATCTTCCAAACAGTTAAAAACGGTTTAGAATCTATCGTAGAATCTCTCGAAATGAAGATGCATGAAGGTACGATAATAAAGGGCACTCGCATTGAAAAAATTGCAAAACTTGGTGATGGTTATACGATTACTCTTAGTAACGGAAAAGAAATAGAAGCGGACGCGGTCGTAGTGGCAACATCACATAAAGTATTGCCATCTATGTTTGCGCAGTACAAGCAGTTTCGTTTCTTCCGCAATATTCCGTCCACATCAGTTGCGAACGTGGCAATGGCTTTCCAAGAATCAGCCATTCAGCGTGATATTGATGGTACAGGGTTTGTCGTATCTCGAAATAACGATTACACAATTACTGCATGTACGTGGACACATAAAAAGTGGCCACATACAACGCCAGAAGGAAAAATGCTTCTTAGGTGTTACGTTGGACGCCCTGGTGATGAAGCAGTTGTAGAACAAACAGAAGAGGAACTTGTTAGGCTTGTACTAGAAGACTTACGAAAGACGATGGATATTACAGAGGATCCAGAATTTACAGTCGTAAGCCGCTGGAAAGAAGCAATGCCCCAATATACAGTAGGCCATAACGAGCGAATGAAGAAACTCACATCATTTATGGAGAAAGAGTTGCCAGGTATATATTTGGCAGGTAGTTCTTACGCTGGTTCTGGTCTTCCGGACTGTATTGATCAAGGTGAGTTAGCGGCAAAGCGTGTACTCTCTCATTTTGAGAAAGTAATGGATACAGAATTAATCGCACAATAAAGTGAAACGCCTTCAATCATATTGAAGGCGTTTTGTTACTTATTCGCCAACAAACATATATAAGTTATTTGGCTTTATAACGGCATCCCCTGCATAAATAATCCACTCTGTTAAGTTATCAAAATCTAAATGATAACTATTTCCTTCATTCATATCTTTTATAAAATATGGTTCGTTAATGAGTATTCCTTGAATGAAATCTTCCGTAATGTTTTGCATTTCAAACCACATATGTTCACTTTTTCCTTCTTCGTAAGAGACACCAAACTTAGCGAGGAAACGAAAATCTTCATTTGATTGTTCAATGTGAAAAATGTTGCTGAAATACCCGAAAGTATTCTTCGCATTGTAAGCCATACGATCGGTTTCACTATTTGTTTTATAGAACATGAGACCTGTAGCTTCCTCGTATTCTTTGAAAAAACTTTCAATATATTCTTCTGAAGTATTTAATTTGAATAAGAGAACGGATGGAGATTGATGGTATTCATCTCGGTCATCCATTCCGCCAAGAAATACGTTTTGCGCATCTATTGGTTGTAGTTTCACTTCTTCATCCTCAATTGAAGATAATTGATCCATACTCGTTTTATGCCCAATATAAGATAATCCTTTTTCCCATGGAACAGCTACTGTATGTATAGAACCTTGCTGACTATGCGCGATAACGATAGGCTCATTCATAGGGACTTGTCCATTTTCAACGGCGTTATTAGCAAACGTTTGAAAAAGATCGCCAATACCGTAGTAGGAAGAAATGCGATTTGGAATAATTAATTCTATTTCTGTTACGCCTGCTCTTAAAAGGCCATGTGTATGAAACCAATATTGCGTAGGCTCACCGTCTTTACCATCTTCATAAACCGAATGAATAACGTATAGATCAGGAATGTCAGGTAACAATTCATTTTCAACGTGATATTCAATATAGCTTCTAGATATCACTTTCATTGCGGCACTTGAATCGATTACAAATAATAAATCTGGAGCGAGGTTCCATAAAAACTGTAACTGCTGGAAAAAGCAGTCCAGCACATCGCCTGTAAATAGCGTACGAGTGAAAATTTCAGTGCCATAAGCAGCATCTTCAAAATGACGATCTACGATTGTAGAATCTTGTCTATTGTACATTTTATATTCTTCTGGGTCATTTGCCTCATCGATATGCAGTTCATACGGTATGATTGTTTCATCCATATGTAATTCAACAATAAGGCTTGTCTCATCACTGTAAACAACTTTTAATTCATCAACTTTAGTAGAGATAGTCTCTAACCGCTGTTTTAACTGTTCAATTGTAATTCTAGTTGGTATAACGGCAATCATATCTGAAAAATGACGTTCTAATGTTCCATTCATAGCTGCGCGGTATGTTTCTGTTTGCACTTCCATCCAATCACTCCTATTCAAATGAATCCATTTTACATGCCAATGAAATTTCGATATTTTCTGTTTTCTCTCTCTAATATTATAGAGCGCATTCGTAGAAGGTGTAAAATTATTATTCTGTATTATAGTTTGAC
Source organism: Bacillus cereus group sp. BfR-BA-01309 (assembly GCF_022664315.1). NCBI lineage: Bacteria > Bacillati > Bacillota > Bacilli > Caryophanales > Bacillaceae > Bacillus > Bacillus cereus group sp. BfR-BA-01309. Next base: position 199,124 of record NZ_JAKUHE010000009.1, on the reverse strand, counting down.
GACAAGTAAATTAGATTAATTTTTTGTAAAACTTGTCGAATTATAGTTCTATATAACGAATCATTTGTTATGATAGACATGTTGAAAAAATATGAAATAGAGAGAGGAAAATGGCTGTGAAGAAATTGTTAAGTGTCTTTTTATCATTTATACTATTGCTTTCATTTACTGGAACTTTAGTACAAGCAGAAGAAACGACTTCTATGTCAGTAGAAAAAGCAATTCAAGTATTTAAGCAGCAAGGTAAAACGAAGGGGATAGTGGAAGGATATATTGTCGGATATACGCAAAGTCCTTCTAAATACACGAAAGATCCGGCTAAGTTTGATGATACAAACGTAGCAATTGCGGATTCGCCAAATGAAACGAATCCAGACAAAATCATGCCTGTTCAGTTGCCAAAAGGCGATGTGAGAGCGGCAGTAAATGTGAAAGATCATCCTGAAAATATCGGGAAGAAAGTTAGTTTAACAGGGACGCTTGAATTATATTTTAGTAGCCCAGGTTTAAAATCAGTAACCGCTCATAAGTTTCAAGGGGAAGGACAAAACCGTGTTAGCGATGTAGTAGCTTCACCAGGTGGCGGAGAAGTTGCGAAGGGAACAGCGGTAACATTAACAACGAATACAGAAGGAGCAACAATCTACTATACGTTAGATGGCTCTAATCCTACAAATAAGGGTGTTCGTTATAACGGACAAATTGTAGTGAATGAAAATAGTGTAATTAAAGCAATCGCAGAGAAAGAAGGGCTTACTTCTTCAGCGATTTCAACATTTTCATTTATTATCGTAAATAATGAACCAGTACGTATTCATGATATTCAAGGAAAATCACATGTCTCTCCTTACAAAGGTAAGAAAGTATACAATGTGGAAGGCGTTGTAACAGCGCTTGATAAAAATGGTTTTTATATAGAAGATAATCAGCCGGATAATGATCCAGCTACTTCAGAAGGTATTTATGTGTACAAAAAAGATGCGAATGTAGCGGTAGGAGATCTTATTCAAGTTGATGGAGAAGTAGAAGAATATGTTGGTCCTGGATATGCAGAAAGGTTTGACACAGATTTAACGACGACGGAAATTAAGGCGAGCCGCGTTGCTGTAATTGCAAAAGATCAACCTTTACCAGCACCGATTGTACTTGGAGAAAACGGTGTGAAAATCCCTGATCAAATTATCGATAATGATGCATTCGGTTTATTTGATCCAAATGAAGATGCAATCGACTTTTATGAGAGTATAGAAGGTATGCGCGTTACGATGCCAACGCCAAAAATTATTGCACCTCAGAAAAACGGGAATTTATATGTAACAGTAGAAAATGGCGGAAATAAAGTCGTAACGAAATACGGCACACCTTTGTTAGATGAAAATCAATTAAACCCAGAGCGTCTTTCTGTCAAAGTACCTCGTGATTATGTAGCAAAAGTAGGAGATACTTTCACTGGAGATATAACAGGGGTAGTCGGATATGATTACGGTTCGTTCCGCATTTCGCCAATAACGGAATTACCATCTGTAGTGGACGGTGGATTTAAGCAAGTAGGCGCAAATATTCAGCCTCGTCTTGATAAGTTAACAGTTGCTACATATAACATTGAAAACTTCTCGGCGAATAAAAAAGAAACAACAGATGAAAAAGTAAAAGCGTTAGCGTATTCTATTAAATACAATTTAAAAATGCCAGATATTATCGGTGTAGAGGAAATGCAAGATAATAACGGAACGATTAATGACGGTACAACAGATGCTTCTTTAAGCGCAAAACGTATCATTGATGCAGTTCTAGAGATTCGCGGGCCAAAGTATGAGTATGTAGAAATTGCTCCGAATAATAATCTAGACGGAGGAGCACCAGGAGCGAATATTCGCGTTGGTTTCTTCTACAACCCATCACGCGTGAAATTAGCAGCAGTACCGAAGTTACTTGATAAGAATGTTGTTCGCATTGGAGACGAAAATCCATTATTTGAAAGTACACGTAAACCGCTTGCGGCAGAATTTACGTTCCAAGGACAAAACGTTGTTGTCGTTGCAAATCATTTAAACTCAAAACTAGGAGATGCAACGCCATTTGGAAAAGTGCAGCCGCTTGTATTACAGAGTGAAGAAAAACGAATTCAGTTAGCGCAAGAAGTAAATCAATTCGTACAAGGAATTCAGAAAAAGAACACGAATGCACCAGTTGTTGTGTTAGGAGATATGAACGATTTTGAGTTTGCTAAACCACTAAAAGCACTAGAAGGAACAAACTTAAAAAATATGTTAAACACAGTGCCGAAAGAGAACCGCTACACGTACATTCATGAAGGAAATGCGCAAGTGTTAGATCATATTTTAGTAACAAACAACATCGCACCACACACAATTGTAGATCCAGTACACTTAAACTCAAATATTATGAAAGAGCACGGACGTGTAAGTGACCATGATCCAGTACTTGCTCAAATTGATTTGAAGAAAGCTTCTTAAATGAGGGGAACGCTTAGGTAACTAAGCGTTCTTTTTTGTTTTTGTAGCGTCATAGAATGGTACAAAGAGGTGATTCCTTTTTTTGTAATCTAGCGATAAAATTAATTGAATATTTAGTCTTATAGAGGAGGGCAACGATGCCAGCACAAATAAATGGGAAACTAATGAATCAGTTAGCGATTTTTTTTAGTACAATCGTCCTGTTACAATTTGTAGCTGAGGTAACAGGACTTACTCAAAATTTAGACCTTACGTATAACTTAATACATACAGCATCGTCCTATATAACGTTTAGTTTGGCAGTCATTTTTACTTTAATAGGTGCAAGGAGAGAATTAAGTAAATATGCAATTATTTTACTATGTTCAGTTGTAGGTATTAAAGCGATTTATTTTGTGGTGTTCGTTATTTTATGGGGATTGGCAGGTACGCCGTAAAGGGGGATGAATATATGATGGGTATCGATAATAAGAGCGTAATTCTCTAAGCTAGCTTAGGGAATTACGCTCTTATTCGTTCAATGAATTAGTCTGAAATTGCTTGAAACGCTTTTCTACACCGATCTCTTTTTTGCAGTCTTCTTCTATATTTTTTTCTATCCCGCTTTACTCCTTGTATATACATAAATAAGCTAACGAGAAGGAAGAAGGTACATTGCATCGTTAAAATGTACGGTGACATGCCTTGTAATGGCTGCTTTGGGTCATATAAATGAAAAGGTGCTCCGCCTATAGTTGGGAATATTGTATTTAGCAGGACGTACGGAATGGAGGCAACTGCAAATGGAAAGAGAATCGCCATATAGTCTTTTTGTGACCATACAGATGCAGCAAGTCCTAAAAGGGCCATTAAACCTGCAAATAAAAAATTAATTCCGATATATACAGTAATGTAAGCGAGAGGTGCATCTAAATATAGGTTTGCGAACATCCCATCATCATTTATGATACCTGAACCAGCCGTAGGTGCTCCGTCTGGAATGGTTAATTTGCAAAATAATAACGATAAGATGAATGGAAGTGTATAAAGAAATCCTCCGCAAAAAAACGTAACGATATATTTCGTTACTGAATAAGGAAAGAAAGAAATCCCTTTACTCACGAACGGTTTAAAACCATCTGATTTATCCGAATTGTAGCTTGTACTAAAGGGGAAACTCGCAATAACGGGCATTAATAATAAATAAACATCCATTTCATTGTCGCGAAATCCGATCCATTTCATATCTGTTGATATAGGACCATTCGCTGCATCTCCTAAATAACGAAGTACATAGTAATAGTGATAAATACAAATAAGAACGAATCCACTAAACATAATAATTAAAGAAACACGATTACAAAAAGCTTGCTTTATATTTAAACGAAGCGCACGCATCATGACTGAAAAAGCCTCCACTATTTTGATAAACTTGTCTATTTTCTATATTACTATTAAATGTAAAGATTTTCTTGTTTTTTTATTTGATTATTTGAAAAAAGGGAAATTCGTTGTTGTTAAGTAAGGTTTATTTATGAGTTAATAAAATCTGGTTTCTAAAATACATTGGTAATTATTAATCGTAGTTTAGATAAGTTAGGAGAAATAGCGTTGTATAATAATAATTAGAACAGATGATGAAATTCTATGTTGAAATAAAAAAAGTGTTCCTGAATTGCTTACATTTGGAACACTTTTTTACAGTTAAATGATATAAGGTAATATGATTATGAAAGAAATACACCCTCGTATTAGATGGTGATGTATATGGATTTTGCCGTGAAGATAATAGCCATTTCTTATTGTTAATACGTGTACAGTAGTGAGAGTGACAATTAATAGAAATAATATAGAGGGGATGAAAAAAATTAAAATGCTAGATACAAGCATAATTATTCCGGACACAGTAATTCCGACAACAGAGAAAGTAGGTATACGTTTCTGTTTATATTGAGTTAACCCAGCTAAGATGAGAAGAGAAGCGTAAAAGATAGCTAAAATACTACTACTCCATAAAAAGATATTCAAAATAATTCCTCCTTTTATATTGCTAAAATATGATTTCATTAAAATATACGGGGTTAACCCCTTGTCAATAAATAATGTTAAGGAAGTGAAAAAATGAGAATTGGAGAATTTGTTACGCTATTACATACTACAAAAGATACAGTTCGACACTATGAAGATTTAAATTTAATTGTTCCAAATCGAACAAATAATAGAAAAGAGTATAGTGAAAAAGAAATAGTAGACTTTCAAGTTATTATTGAATTAAAAGAGATGGGGTTGAGCCTGAAAGACATTCAACTACTATTTGAACTGAAAGGTTTATTAGGATGTGGGGATAAGAAACTAATAGATGAAGTAGTAGCTAAACTTAAAAATCATGCAGATTCTTTACTGTTAGAAGAAGAAAACATCCGTAACAGAAGGATTCAATTCCAAAAAAAATTGAGTGAAATAAAGAAATTATTATGAATATATTCTAGCTTTCCATACAAGTATACTTTTTGATACACTATGGAAGGTATTATATAACTTGACTGGAATTTTTTTATACTGGAAATAATAAAAAAGAGAACTTGTATAGAATGTAAGCGTGTGGTAATATCAAAGATGTACTGATTGACTATATTATCCAATTGGTCATTTTTGGAGGTGACAATGTGGCGATAGATCGAAAACGTTCTATTATTGAAGCTGCAACAAAGTCTTTTTCAGCGTTCGGTTATAAAGCAACAACGATGGATCAAGTAGCGAAATTAGCGAATGTAGGAAAAGGAACGATTTATACTTTTTTCAAAAATAAAGAAGAGCTATTTGGCGAAATTATTTCTAATTTAATTACAGAAATGAAGCAAGTTGCAGAAAATGCAATTCGTTCAGATGTTTCATTTTTTGAAAATGTACATAGAGCATTATATAGCATATTAGAATTCAGAAAAGAACATCAGCTCATGATTAAGTTAATTCAAGAAGAGCGCGATATGGGAACGAAAGAAGTACAAGAAGTGATGCAACAAGTAGATGTGGAAATCGTCTCTGTCATTCAATCGTATTTAAAGATTGCGATTGAAAAAGGTGAGATTAGCAAATGTGATCCAGAAATTACAGCATTTATTATGCTTCGCTTATACGTATCGCTTATTTTTGATTGGGAAAAAAATCATGAACCGCTAGAAAAAGAAAAAATTGCAGAATTATTTGAACTTTATTTATTAAAAGGATTGTCAAACTAAGATAATCCTTTTATTATTATAAAAAGTGACCATTTGAACGAATTGGTCATACATTTATTTTAAGGAGGGATAATAAAAATATTCACTTCATATGAAGAAACAGTTGCATAGTATAAATTCGGGGATAAGGCATATGTATGAATAGGTATAGCCTTTTTATTTGGGAGAAAATGACCAGATGAACAATTCGGTCATTCAGAAAAGGGGTAGAAATGATGAAATGGAATCAATTACTTCGTAAAGAGTTTACTGAAATTATAAAAAGTAAAAAAATATTAATTCCAATTATCGCGGTTTTATTCGTACCAATTTTATATGCAGGTATGTTTTTATGGGCCTTTTGGGATCCATATAAACAGTTAGATGATTTGCCAGTGGCGGTAGTCAATTTAGATAAAGGTGCAGTATTTGATGGAAAACCAATTGAGGTCGGAAAAGGGCTCGTTGACAACTTAAAAGATAATACAAGTTTTAAATGGGAATTTGTAAGTGAAAAAGAAGCGAAACAAGGAATGGAAGGTAGAAAGTATTACATGTTAGTACGCATTCCAGATGACTTCTCAAGTAACGCTACAACGTTATTAAAAGATGATCCAAAACCATTAAACTTAGAATATATTCCAAACGAAAGCTTAAACTTCTTATCTTCACAAATTGGCGGAACAGCCATTGAAAAAATTAAAGGTGAAGTATCAAGTACGTTAACGAAAACATATGCAGAGAAAATGTTTGATTCCATTCAAGACGTCTCAAAAGGATTAGCAGATGGGGCGGAAGGAGCAAATAAACTATACGACGGATCAAGTGAGCTACATGATGGTTCAAGTAAAGTGACCGATGGCCTTCATACACTTCAAGGGAAGTCTGGAGAGATGAAGGATGGAGTTGGGAAATTAGCAGATGGATCTAATAAATTAGTAGATGGATCAGGCAAAGTAACAAACGGTTTAAATACGCTAAATAGCAAAACAGGTGAAATGCAGATAGGTATTGGGAAATTAGTAGACGGCTCCGGAAAAGTAACGAACGGTTTAAATACGTTAAATAGTAAAACAAGTGAAATGCAAACAGGTATCGGAAAATTAGTAGATGGCTCCGGAAAAGTAACGAATGGTTTAAATACGTTAAATAGCAAAACGGGTGAATTGCGTGATGGATCTGAGAAAGTGACCGGTGGCTTGAACAAATTAGTAAGTAAATCCGGTGAATTACAAACGGGAACAACTGACCTATCAAATGGTATGGGGAAACTTGTTGAAGGGAAAAGTCAATTAGAGGAAGGTTCTCAAGCGATTCAAAAGGGATTGCAAGATTTAAATAGTAACGTACAAAAGTCTGCAGCAGGCTTAGAGGAAATGCAGTCGAAAGTTCCTTCTATATTGAATACAGTAAATGAGAAAATAGATGGAGCTGGGGCGAATGTGAATCAGTTAAATGAACTTACGCAATCAACAGCAGGAGATGCAAAAACAGCAGCGCAAGATGTAGCGAATTTACAAAAGCAAATTGAAAGTTTACCAAAAGAATATCAAGAGCAGTTACAACCATTCATAACAAGTGCTGTAAAAAGTACAGCGACAGTTCAGCAAAAAGCTGCCGGAGTAGCAGGTGGAACAAATAAATTAAATGAAGAAGTAAAACAATTAAAAGGCGAAATACATCAAACAACAAATGGATTGCAAAACCAACTACCAAATCCAGCAGGGGTAAAAAATCTAGCAGGTGGTATTGCGAAACTAACGAGCGCACAAAATGAATTTGTTAGTAAGTTTCATGGATTTGGTGAGGGATTAGATAATGCAAAAATAGGTGCCGATAAATTAAAAGATGGATCAGTTCAATTAATTGATGGAGTAACGCAATTACAAAGCGGATCTGGAAAAGTGACAGCAGGATTAGGTCAATTATCTGGAGGAGTAAATCAATTAGCAAATGGCTCAAGCCAAGTAACAGGCGGTTTAGGAACATTATCTGCAGGAGCAAACCAAATGGCAGGTGGAGTAAATCAATTAGCAGATGGATCAAATCAAGTAACAACAGGCCTAGGCGATCTAAATGGTGGACTAAATCAAATGTCTACAGGCTCAACCCAGCTAATCGACGGCGTAAATAAACTAGCAGATGGATCTGGAAAAGTAACGGATGGTCTCGTAAAAGTAAACGATGGCTCAGGTGAACTTGCTGAGAAACTTGGCGAAGGAGCAGAAAAAACTGGTGAAGTGAAAGGGACGGATAAAACGTACGATATGTTTGCAAGTCCTGTAAAAGTGAAGACGGAGAAAATGGCGGAAGTTCCTAACTACGGAACTGGATTTACACCGTACTTCTTATCACTCGGCTTATTTGTTGGGGCATTACTATTATCTATTGTTTATCCATTACGCGATACAGTTGGCGTTCCGAAATCAGGATTTAGTTGGTTTATTAGTAAGTTCGGCGTATTACTATCAGTTGGCATTATTCAAGCGATAGTAGCAGATGTTATATTGCTATTCGGATTAGGTGTAGAAGTACAAAGTATTCCGTATTTCATACTCTTTAGCATCGTTACAAGTTTAGCGTTTATCGCATTAATTCAATGTTTAGTAACAGCATTTGGTGATGCAGGGCGTTTCATCGCCATCATCACATTAATTATTCAGCTTACAACAAGTGCTGGAACATTCCCACTAGAATTGATTCCGAAGTTTTTACAACCATTCAACGCTTGGTTACCGATGACATACTCTGTATCAGGATTGAAAGCAGTCGTATCCAGTGGAGACTTTGACTTCATGTGGCAAAACGTAGGAGTACTCATGATTTTCATCGTTGTGTTATCACTTGGAACAATTGCATCCTTAACTTGGATGCACAAACGACAATTTAGAAATATTGCGGAAAACCAATCGATTGAAGCATAGAAAAAAGCACCTTTCTGGTGCTTTTTTTATTTTAATGTAGGCATCTTTTCTGTAGCTTATATATGAATCTTTTTAAAAGCTATAGAGACGAAAGAAAAGGGTTTACAACAATTTACAGAGAAAACTAGAATAGAGGAGTTGATATGATGAAAGGAAATCTTACTTATTATTTTATCTTAAATCCGCTAATCATCTTTCTTGTTTACGCCCTTTCACCTATCTTGTTTCATAAAGAAAAATATATAAATATGAAAGATGCACTAGGAATACTTTTAGTTTACTATGTGCTAATTAGCGGGTATTACCTTATGGATGTTGTAAGTGAAAGAATGAAGAAGAATAGTAAGGACAAATAATAAAGTTTCATTGCATAAAAACCGATGGAGGACAACAAAATGACTGAAAGTGAAATGAAATTTCGTGATACAACCATTCGTAACTTTTTTGATAAAGAGAACCGCCTAAAATCGATTCCAGGTCAAAAGAAGAAAAAACTAGTATTGTTAGAGCATTTAATTAGCAAATTAAACGCTGAAAATCAATATACGGAAAAAGAAATTAATACATTCATAAAACAATATCACGATGATTTTTGTACAATTAGACGCGAGTTTATTGTACACGGGTTTATGGAGCGAGAGGATAATATGTACCATATAAACGGGAGAGAAGTTTGGACGAAGTGGGAGGAGTTAAAATAAACAAGCTCTGTTATGGAAAACAGAGCTTTTTATTATTTATTCGGATGTAAAATTTTAAAATCGTAGGCGTAAATGGATTTACCACCTTTAACAGATGTAATAATTTGATTCATATCTTTAATTTTAGTAGTTTTAATTTTTTTACCGGTTAATAGAGAGTACGTTTCTATAGAATATTTATGTTCTTGTTTTTCATTATAACGTAATACATATAATTGATCGTCTTCAAAATATGTTTGTTCATTATATCTAACGCCATCGGTTACATGGTAATCAATTTTGAATTTAAGATTGACTGCATATGTTTCTGTATTAAAAGTTATGACATCACCTAGTCCATTTATAAAAAATAATTCATTGTTATGTAGATAAGCGGAATTATTTTTTGTAAATGGTATGGAAGCTGTGGAATTCTCCTCGGAAGAAAGTAAAATTAAATCTTGTTTTAATGATTTTTTATCAATGCGTAATAAATATACTTTTCCTTTAATTGAATTATCATTCTCAATTAAAATCGTATAATAAAAATTTGAGTCACTTAAAATAGATGAGTAACTAGAATACGACATGTTTTTATCAAGATTAATTGTTGTAACATCTTCAAGATTCATAGTTGAATCATTAAATAATAATTTTTTTAAACTATGCTCATTTTTATCTATATCTTGAGTTAAAACTAAAACTTCATCTGTATTAACGCCAGAACTAATAAGATAATGAGGGATATTTCCTTTATGAATTTGTTTTTGATTACCATAAATTACATTTGAATCATAATTGCCAGTAGTGGAGTTACTGCCTGAATTGTAAATGTTAACAAATAAGTCTTGTTTTTTTAAATATATCCTTTGATCTCCTGTATGTTGGTATTTCATTTTATAATTTTTAAAATCTTCTCCAATAAATTTAATATTATCTTTACTTTCTAGTACGATTTCTTTTTTGTTATCAGATACACCTATTCCTCCGAGTTCTAAACCATTCATTTTATATCCATGTGCTTTTTCATTTTTATCGATGAATATCGCATAACTAATCCCTCTACCATCCATATCTTGATCGGCAGTCGAAGAGAGATAAATGACAGCTTGTTTATCTTTCAAAAAATCTTTTTTCTCAATATCTTCTTCAGATATTGAATTTACATTACTGTTTTTAAAGAAGAAAAAGTAGATGAGTGCTGCAATTAAAATTATGCTTAGAATAAGAACGATTATTTTTTTCACTGTTATGAGCTCCTTTTATAAGAAGAAGTGCAACAAATATAGTTGTTGCACTTTTTCTTCAGTATTAAATATTACGGATTGTTGAGGTTTGTTTTGCGTCACGAACATCTCGTGGATATACACCAGCACCGCCATCTTTATCTAAATCTAGTCCGCCATGAAGTTGATAAGCAGACCAAATTAGTTTAGAACAGTTTTTGGCCCCGTAATGGGTTGTACTTCTATTTGTAGCAAAATTATAAGAATATGAATCTTTACCTACACGATCTTTTGCCCACCATGCCGCATCATTTTTGTTTTGCCAAGATGTATTTACGGATTTTACTACCGCATCTCCTTTATCTACTTTACGGGATGTAGTACTAATTGTACGAACGCCATCATTTGGTACAGATTCTACGATTGTATTTGAACTATAATACATACCAACATGTCCATGATTTAAGTATGCAGTGTATGAACCCGTATAGAAGAAATCCCCCATATTGCTGTTCCCTACTGAAACTGTACCACCACTAGCTCCTAAAGTATTCATTTTTTTACTTGCTTCTTTTTTGCCTTGTTCTTCATCTGCTTTTAGCTCTTTATAAATCTGTTCAGAAACAGCTTCTTTTGTATTCCCAGTGTTGTTTGCTAATTCATTAATACTAGATATTAGCTCTTGTGTACTTACATCGGGCTGCATCTTTTTGATTTCATTTAAGTAAGGTAAATCATCACTTTTTGCAAAAGAAGCAGTAGGTACAACCACAGCAGAAGTTAATAACCCCATTGTTAACGTTAGTGCATGTAGCTTTTTCATAATCCATCCCCTTTGTGTAATTTATTTTTTTGGGAATTTTACCTGTATTTTATTTAAATGGTAAAATTCTCCTTAATGATAAGTGATAGTTTTATAGCTGTAAATCGCATTTTAGTAATTAATTGTTGAGAAAGTTTGGTTTGTAATAGGTTTGAAAAATAAGGGTATTATGTTTTTAAGTGTAGATAAATTATATGGAAATGTATAATACAGTTTGTGTGAATATTTGTCTAAGGAATTAAAGGAGGGAACGATTATGGGGGGCTTTATAAAAATTATTCTTTAGTCGTACCATTTGTTATATTCCCTACGTTTCTTTGTTGAGAAATAAAAATAGTACTTTATTTGAACCCTCACTTTCAGTAATGTATATAATTGTTTCAATTCAGTTTTTCAACGTGGGCTCTTACAAATTAGTAGTTTACTTCTTATAGTTCCGCTTTAATAGTAACGATTAAAAAGATGACCAGGTAAATATCTGAGCCATCTTTAAAACATGTTATTCTTCCTCCCACTATATTTGTGGGAGGATTCCATTTTCATTTTATGAGAAATTATGAAATTGCGTTCTCTAATCGCTCTTTCTGACGAAGATGATGTGCGAAATGCATAGAAATAAGCTGGAACCATTCTGCTGCATGTAAGTAACCAAGCCCAGGATGTTCGACTTTACAATCACTTGGGATAGAAGAAAGTGTTGGCTCAATGTCTTTAACAATTGTAATTAATTCTAGAAGCTGTTTCTGTACGTCTTCTTTATTAGATGGGTTTTCAGGCATATATCCAGGATGATCTGGTAATTTGATTTTTATGTCTGGGAAAGCTCCCATCATATATACCTTTTCTCCCATATCCGTTTTTTTATTAGTTGCAGAAGGCGCTTCAGTTCTGCATTTCGCGATTGCATCTAACTGCATGCGTGTAGCTGAAATTAAGTGATTATACATTTGACCGAGAGACCATTCCTCATGAGAAGGCTTCATCCTAAATTGTTCTATAGAGTACTTTTCTAATTCCTCTATGTAGTACGTTGCTAACTCTTCAAATTTCTTCATATCACTAACTCCTTTTTATGAAAATGTATTTGTTACTCCCTACTATAAAGAAGTAATGCTGACAACATTATGTCAGTAGTGAAATGCAACAATTAAAGTTTTAACATTTTCTTTGCTTCATCACGGATTTTCTCAGATAGAACGTTTGGTTCAAGTACTTGCACTTGGCTTCCCCAGCTTAATACCCATTGAAATACTTCGTCTATGTTTCTCGATTTCAAAAAGACGTGAAAACCATTGTCTCTATGCTCGTATGAATCTATGAAGAAGTATCGTGATTCAATAATTTTATGTGCAATATGGGCTGGGAATAATAAATGAATCATCACAGTACGGTTGCTTTCAGGCTGATATTCTTGCAAAGAAAAGTCTTCGGGTTTTGTAAAGAATTCTTGTTCTCGCTGTAATTCCTCCATTCGATCTAAGCGGAAATTACGTATTTGTTCTCGCAGTAAACAATGGGCAACGACATACCAAATTCCTGAAATATTGACTAAGCCGTAAGGATGAACGGTCCGTTTTATTTTTGTAGTTTCTCTTGGTTTACGATAAGAAAAAGAGATAGCCTGTTCTTTTTGGATAGATTCTTGCAACAGGATAAGTTGTTTTTCAAGGTTTTCTTGTTCAGATTGTTTGTGTGAAAATATAGGAGAAAGGAAACGGAAAGTCCCTCGTAACTCTCGGGCTTTCTTTTGTTGATCAGTAGGGAGGACGACCTCAAGTTTCTCTTTTGCCGATTTTGCATGTACAGAGAAAGAAGAAGTGAAAGTTTTCTCGATATAATCACCGCCTAATAAAAGAGTAACAGCCTCTTCAGACGTAAGCTGAATGGGTGGTAAGAAATAGCCATCCATTAATGAATAGCCTTGGCCAGGTGTGGCGAAAAGTGGGACGCCAGATTCACTAAGTGCATCCATATCTCTATAAATCGTTCTTATACTTGTCTCAAATTTTTCAGCTAAGCTTTGTGCGGTAACAGTTTGTCTTCTTTGTAATTCAATTAATATAGCTAATAAACGATCCGTCCGATTCATGAAATATCCCCCTGTATCTTTTATAAATATGCCTACTGTAAACTTCTAAAAGCAGTATAAACTCTCCTCCCATTAACAGACTTTTCCCTATGTATAATATTAATATAGTAAAATCATAACAACCTATATTGCAGTTTCCAATAATATACTATATAATCAATTTAAGAAAACGTTTTCATGCAAAGGGGGAGAATTTCGTGTCGACTATAGAGGACGTGGCGAAATTAGCGGGGTTATCAAGGACAACGGTTTCTAGGGTGATTAATAATCATCCATATGTTTCAGATGAGAAGAAAAAAAGGGTTCAATTAGCAATGAAGCATTTAGGCTTTGTTCCTAATTCTGCGGCGAGAAGGCTTCGTAAACAAAAGACGGAAACAATTGCGGTGTTAGTTCCAAGGATTACAAATCCTTTCTTCAGTAGATTTATCGAAGCAATTGAAATTGCTGCTTCTGAACATAAGTATAAACTGATTATTTGTCAAACAAGATATTTACCGGAAAAAGAGATGGAGTATTTACAATTATTATCTACGAAACAAGTAGATGGGATTATTCTATGTTCACTAGAAAATCCGTGGGAAGATGTAGAGCCATACTTACAGCACGGTCCAATCGTGTTATGTAATGAATATATTGAGGAAGCAAATGTTCCAACAGTGAAGTTTGATCATGCGCAAGGAGCATACATAGCTGCTAAGCATGTGTTAGAACAAGGATATCGTAATCTTATTTTTTGCCGTGGAAACGAAACCAAAGTGGTTAGCCAACAGCGAAAAATGGGCTTTTTACGTGCCATAACAGAGAAGAGCCGCCAAGTAGAAGCGATCGATTTTCTTGAAAACGCTTTCTCTTGGGATGATGGAAAGAGAATATTCCATGAAGTATTAAAGGACAAAAAAAATCCTACCGCGATTTTGGCAGGAGGCGACGAGGTTGCAGCTGGAATTATTTCAGAGGCAAAACGCCATGACTGGAGCATTCCAGATGATCTCGCTGTTATCGGTTTTGATAATCAAATATTATCACAGATTACAGAGCCAGGTATTACGACAATTGAACAGCCAATCGATGAGATGGCTCGAAAGGTTGTCGACCTGATGATGGATAAAATCCATACGAAAAATTATCGACAAAAAGAATTGTATGAGTTTGAACTGGAGCTCTTGGTGAAAGGTTCAACGATGAAGAAGGATACGATGTTATTAGCCTAGTAGACTATGTCTGCTAGGTTTTTTTATGTTCATAAACTACTATTCTTCGTGAACGCAGTCATCACATTTGTTATGGTACGCTTCGTGCTGTTCATCAATTTCTTTCCCGCAGTGCGCACAAGTTTTCGTCGGTAAATTTCTGAAAAACTCCATTGGTTGATCGATCATGTCAATCCCTCCATTTCCATTTCTTACTATTATTGTATTAGTACAAAAAACAAAAGTCAACAACTGTTTTATAACAAAATTGAAAATTAATGAAAAAGTTTAGGAAATGGATTATAGTTAACAATGTAGGATGTAAGTGAAACATGCATTCCTACTCGGTTTTAGAAAGGATGGATACATATGAAAATGACTGTTGTCGGCTTTTGGGGCGGCTTTCCAGAAGCGGGAGAAGCAACGTCGGGGTATTTGTTTGAACACGATGGTTTTCGTTTACTTGTAGACTGTGGTAGTGGTGTACTAGCACAGCTTCAAAAATATATAACACCATCTGATATAGATGCAGTTGTACTTTCGCATTATCATCATGATCATGTTGCAGACATTGGGGTATTGCAATATGCGAGATTAATTATGAGCGGGGCGAAGGGGCAACTACCAGAATTACCAATATACGGTCATACGTTTGACAAGAATGGATTCCATTCTTTAACGCATGAACCACATACGAAAGGAATCGCGTACAATCCAGAAGAAACACTTCAAGTTGGACCGTTCTCGATTTCATTCTTAAAAACTGTTCATCCTGTTACATGTTTTGCGATGCGTATTACAGCTGGTAGTGACGCTGTAGTATATAGCGCAGATTCCAGTTATATTCCTGAATTCATTCCATTCACAAAAGATGCCGACCTTTTCATTTGTGAGTGTAATATGTATGCACATCAAGAAGCGGCAAAAGCAGGGCATATGAATAGTACAGAAGTAGCAAGTATTGCGAAAGATGCAAATGTAAAAGAACTTTTATTAACGCACTTACCGCATACAGGCAACACATCTGATTTAGTAACAGAAGCAAAACAAATTTTCAGTGGCCATATTACGCTAGCGCATAGTGGCTACGTATGGAACTCATGAGGTGATACGATGTTATTTATTGATAATAAAGGAATTACAGATCCTAGAATAAACTTAGCAATTGAAGAATATTGTGTGAAGAATTTAGATATTAACGAAACATATTTACTGTTCTACATTAACGAACCTTCTATTATCATTGGTAAAAACCAAAACACAGTAGAAGAAATTAATGCAGATTACGTAAAAGAACAAGGTATTCATGTTGTTCGTCGTCTATCAGGCGGAGGCGCAGTATATCATGATTTAGGAAACTTAAACTTCAGCTTTATTACGAAAGACGATGGAGACAGTTTCAGCAACTTTAAAAAATTCACAGAGCCTGTAACGAAAGCGCTTGGTAAATTAGGTGTAAATGCAGAACTAAGTGGTCGTAACGACATTTTAGCTGAAGGTAGAAAAATTTCAGGTAACGCGCAGTTCTCAACGAAAGGTCGTATGTTCAGTCACGGTACGTTACTATTTGACTCTGAAATCGATCACGTCGTATCAGCGTTAAAAGTAAAAATGGATAAGATCCAATCAAAAGGAATCAAATCAATCCGTAGCCGCGTCGCGAACATTACAGAGTTCTTAAACGAAAAAATGACGACAGAAGAGTTTAGACAACTTCTTCTAGAAACAATTTTCGAAGGGGAAACAGAAATTCCAACGTACGAATTAACAGAAAATGATTGGAAAGAAATCCATAAACTATCTGAAGAGCGCTACCAAAATTGGGATTGGAACTACGGAAAATCTCCGAAGTTCAACTTACAACATTCACACCGCTTCCCAGTTGGACAAGTTGACGTTCGTCTTGAAGTGAAAAAAGGAACAGTAACAGAATGTAAAATTTACGGTGACTTCTTCGGTTCACTAGATGTACATGACATTGAAGAGCGTCTAACAGGTGTACAATTTGATAAAGATGCATTCACTGCAGCTTTAGAAGGCGTAGATATCGTACGCTATTTCGGTAATATTACAACAGAAGATTTCTTACATTTGTTCTTCTAAAAATGAGGGAGGCTGCCGTAACGGGCAGCCTCTTTTTTTTGCGTAGATTGTCGCGTTTTGTCGGTAAGTCGATATATTAGAAAAATCGTCGATATAATTTCACTCACCATAAAATCACAGGACATTTGCCACTCATAAAGACATATATATATTCAAAAGGAGGCGGATTGAAATGAAGAGGGTAATGTACGTTGTATTACTACTCAGCTTCGTCATCGGAATGACAGCCTGTAACGTCCTCAAGTCGCACACTTTTATCTATTGGAAAGCCAGCGAAGGATCATGTCATATATTTTACACATACAGATAACAGACGACAGATAGATGATATACAAACTATGTTTCAAAATAAGAAATGGAAAAGAAATGAAACGTTTAGTACGGTGAATAAAACGCCAGATCTTGTCTTGTCGATAGATGAGGCCAATAACGGATTACCGACATTATATGTTACATTGTTTTTTCATGAAAACGGAGCGGATGCAATCAACTTGTATGGGGAGCATACGAGCTTGAATAAGGAGGAACTAGAAAAACTTAGCGAAAAGATGAGTGCATATTATCCTGAAATGATTTTAGCCTTCGTTTCATCATTTGCTAACAAATAAAATTACCTTATCCTTCCAAAGAGAGTCAACAGGAGGTGATCGTTGTATATGCAGTTAATGGAATATCACTTGCTACTTTAATTTTCTTTTAATATAATTAATTTAGAATTTTTAAATATTCTAAATTTTATAAAGGTGGGGTTTGTGTGAATCTCGTTCAATCTTTGGCTGAAACGGCGAAAAAGAAGGGGGATAAACCGGCTTATATATTTATGGATCAGTCGGTCTCGTATGACCAATTAAACAAAATGGTCACAAGGTTTTCTAGCAATTTAGCAGCAATGGGCATTGGAAAAGGGGACAATGTCGCATTAGTTGTTGGAAACTCACCACATTTTTTGGTCGGTTTATACGGAACAATGAAAGCTGGAGCAACTGTTATTCCAGTTAATCCAATTTATACAGCAGACGAAATGCATTACATTTTACAAAATGGAGATGTAAAAACAATCATCGTACTCGACGTCCTTCTACCTGTTATACAATCTCTTACAACAAGACTTCCTTCACTTGAAAACATCATCATATGCGAAACCTCATCAGATTTTAACCATACAGAAACCGAAAAAATGAAAACGTTTACGACAATGATAGGGGCTGGAGATTTAACTTACGAAGGCCCAGAGCTAGATGAAGAAGATGTAGCCGTTATTCTATACACTTCAGGCACGACTGGAAAACCGAAAGGCGCTATGTTAACACATAAAAATTTATATAGTAATGCGAACGATGTGGCGTCGTATTTACAATTTACTGCTGCTGACCGCGTCGTTGCGGCACTGCCAATGTTCCATGTATTTTGCTTAACAGTGGCGGTCAATGCACCGATTGTGAACGGAGCGACTATTTTAATGTTACCGAAATTTAGTCCGAAAGAAGTGTTCCGTATTTGTCGTACGTATGAGCCAACGATTTTTGCTGGTGTACCGACGATGTACAATTATTTATATTTATTCGAAGAAGCAAGCGCAGAAGATGTGAAGACGCTTCGCCTTTGTATTTCAGGTGGTGCATCCATGCCTGTTGCTCTTCTGCAAAACTTTGAAAAACGTTTTGACGTTATCGTTTCAGAAGGATACGGTTTATCAGAAGCATCACCAGTTACTTGTTTTAACCCGCTAGATCGTCCGCGTAAACCAGGATCAATCGGTACAAATATTTGGCATGTAGAAAATAAAATTGTGAACGAACTTGGGGAAGAAGTACCTGTTGGTGCAGTCGGTGAATTAATTGTTCGCGGACCTAACGTTATGAAAGGCTACTATAACGCACCAGAAGATACAGCAGCGACATTGAAAGACGGCTGGTTGTATACAGGAGACTTAGCGAAAATGGATGAAGAAGGTTACTTCTATATCGTTGATCGCAAAAAGGATATCGTCTTAGTTGGCGGTTATAACGTATATCCTCGTGAAGTAGAAGAAGTATTATACACACACGAATCTGTAGCAGAAGTTGTCGTAATTGGCGTTCCTGATGAAAACTTAGGAGAAGCAGTACGAGCTTACGTCGTTCTGAAACAAGCTCAAGTAACAGAAGAAGAACTGATGCATTATTGCACGTTACATTTAGCAAAATATAAAGTGCCAATGAGTATCGAATTTTTAACAGAATTGCCGAAGAATACGACGGGTAAATTGTTAAGAAGGGCGTTAAAAGAGAAAGCGATGCAAGTATAAAAATAGGGGCAACCATCTTGATGAAGATGGTTGCCTTTGTATTTTTTAGAATTGATTAAGCTATAACCCCATATATTTAAACCGTAATATGACTAATAAGGAGGAGATATACGTGGAGCAAAAGGAATTACGTTTGCGGAGAGTTCAATATCTTATTTGTGACATTATGGATGAAATGAACGCGGAAAGTGAGAAGAAAAACTTAGAAATTTTGCAGCAAGTAATTGATCATCTTTCAGGTGCGATAGGTGATTTAGTTGATCCATCAAGCTCGTATTCTATTGATTATTTAGAACGGAAAGTTCATACGGCACATTATTTACTGTTTAAAAATGAACGGAAAGCATATTTGTGTAGAAAATGATATTTTTTATACTTTATTGATAATTATTATCAATTAGTGGTTTTGTTGCGTTTATTCATATAAAAGTAGCTGATACATACGATGTTATTTTTAAAACTTATAAAGAGCAAACAAATGAAAATATGAAACTACCAAAAGAATGTGCTGACTTAAACAATCATTGGGGTGCGAAGCATGCCAATAGTTTAATCGAAGAAAACATTTCAGTTGGAACAGATAATGGTTGGACTCCAGATAAAGCAGTAAGCAGCGCAATTGATTGCGAAGACGGATAAGTTAAAGAAATAAGGTGGAACTGTAATCAGTGAGGGACGATCCTCACTGATTTTTATTTAGGAAGAAAAAACAAAATCCAAGTTGACACATATGAATTACGGAATTAAAATGAAAAGAAATTGAATAAAATACATGAGAAGCTAATCAGATAAACTGAAGGCGCACAATGTTCACTTTTGTGAATATATTGTGTGCCTTTTTCTATTATATAAACTAAGGGGGCTTAACAATGAAAAAGTGGGGTAAGACAGCGTTTATGAAAAGTACAGGTATTGTATTATCTGCAGTTGTGCTTTTATCAGGGTGTGGTTCGGCAACATCCACTAGTAATTCTGAAGGAAGTGGAGATAAAAAAACAGTTGAGCTGTTAAATGTTTCGTATGATCCAACTAGGGAATTATATCAAGACTTCAATAAAGAATTTACGAAGTATTGGAAAGAGAAGAATGGGCAAACGGTAAATGTAAAACAATCACACGGAGGATCTGGAAGTCAGGCGCGTTCTGTTATTGATGGTTTAGAAGCCGATGTTGTTACGTTAGCGCTTGCTTATGATATTGATGCGATTAGCAAGAAGAAACTGTTAGCAGAAGACTGGCAGAAGCGATTTGCGGATAATTCAACTCCGTACACATCAACAATTGTATTTCTAGTGCGAAAGGGAAACCCGAAAGGAATTAAAGACTGGGATGATTTAACGAAAAAAGGTGTGTCTGTCATTACGCCTAATCCGAAAACATCAGGCGGAGCACGTTGGAACTATTTAGCCGCGTGGGGATACGCACTGAAAAAATATAATAATAGTGAAGATAAGGCGAAAGAGTTTGTTGGTCAAATTTATAAAAACGTGGAAGTACTTGATTCAGGAGCACGCGGAGCAACGACAACATTTGTTGAAAAAGGAATTGGAGACGTATTAATCGCTTGGGAAAATGAAGCGTTGTTATCACAAAAAGAACTAGGAAAAGATAAATTTGAAATTGTAACCCCTTCTATTAGTGTACTTGCGGAACCACCAGTAGCGGTTGTTGATAAAGTCGTTGATAAAAAAGGAACGAAAAAAGTAGCAGAAGGATATCTAGAATATTTGTACTCAGAAAAAGGTCAGGAAATTGCGGCGAAAAACTTTTATCGTCCTCGTAATGAAAAAGTAGCAGAAAAATACGCATCTCAATTTCCAAAGATTCAATTATTTACAGTAGATGAACTATTTGGTGGCTGGAAAAAAGCACAGGAAAAACACTTTAATGACGGCGGCGTATTCGATAAAATGTATCAAAAATAATGAGCGCTGCTAAAGGGGTATGAGGTGAAAGAAGATGAGAAAGAAACGTGTTTTACCAGGGTTTGGATTATCTCTTGGGTTTACAATGCTGTATATGAGTTTATTCGTACTTATACCACTTTCTATCGTATTTATTCAAACTTCACAGTTAGGTTGGCAGAAGTTTGCAGGGGTTATAACGAACGAGCGTGTGTTACATTCCTATCAAGTTAGCTTGACAACTTCATTTGCAGCGGCCGTTGTAAATGCCATTTTCGGCTTATTAATTGCTTGGGTACTCGTTCGATACACATTTCCAGGGAAACGACTATTAGATGGACTCATTGATTTACCGTTTGCCCTGCCTACAGCTGTAGCTGGTATTACACTTACCACTTTATATGCGGAAAATGGTTGGATTGGAAAAATATTAAGCGTGTTTCATATAAAAGTAGCATTCACACAACTTGGAATAATCGTTGCGCTTACTTTTATCGGTTTACCATTTGTCGTTCGGATGGTGCAACCGGTGCTTCAAAATATCGATAAAGAAATAGAAGAAGCGGCCTCGAGTTTAGGGGCATCACGCTTTCAAATATTTGTGAAAATCATTTTACCAGAAATCTTTCCCGCTCTTCTGGCGGGTTTTTCACTCGCATTTGCACGAGCATTAGGAGAATACGGATCTGTCGTTTTTATCGCAGGAAATATGCCGATGAAAACAGAAATCGCACCACTTATGATTATGACAAAACTAGAACAATATGATTATGCGGGGGCAACAGCTGTAGCGACTGTCATGCTTATTATTTCTCTCCTTTTCCTTCTTTTTATCAATATGATTCAAAGCTGGAGTAGAAGGCATGAACTGAAAAGCGAATAGGAGGGGAGAAAATGGAACCAACATTACTAGAAAAGAAAATAGTAAAAAGTAAATCACCTAAAAAAGAATCTAGGTTTGTACCAATTGTATTTATTACGATTACAGTTTTATTTTTATCTCTCTTTCTATTACTGCCGCTCATAACAATTTTTCTAAAGGCTTTCGAACGAGGGAGTGATGTATACGTTGCAGCCGTAACAGATCAAGAAGCATTTTCGGCAATTCGGTTAACACTTCTCGTTGCATGTATCGTCGTACCGCTTAATACGATATTCGGGATAGCGGCTGCGTGGCTTATTACCAAATTTCAGTTTAAAGGAAAACAAATATTGCTTTCTCTTATTGAATTGCCATTTGCTGTGTCACCAGTTATCGCAGGATTAGTATTCGTTTTACTTTTCACACCGAGGGCTGCTCTTGGTGGATGGTTACTCGAACATGGGATCAAACTCATTTTCTCTGTCCCAGGAATTATTATCGCAACGATTTTTGTAACGTTTCCGTTCGTTGCACGTGAACTAATTCCAATTATGCAAGCGCAAGGGAAAAGTGAAGAAGAGGCAGCGCTATCACTTGGCGCAAGCGGCTGGAAAATGTTTTGGCGCGTTACACTTCCAAATATAAAATGGGGTCTTTTATATGGGATGATCCTATGTAATGCCCGTGCTATCGGTGAGTTCGGAGCAGTTTCTGTTGTATCAGGTCACGTACGCGGCGTTACGAATACGATGCCGCTTCACATTGAAATTTTGTACAATGAATATCAATTTTCAGCAGCGTTCGCTGTGGCGACTTTAATGTCACTCATCGCTGTTCTTACGCTCGTTATAAAAAATTGGATTGAATGGAGAATGGAAAAACGACAATAAGGGGGGAGTATGGTGAGTATTCAAATTCAAAATGTATCAAAACAATATGGTACATTTCAGGCGCTAACAGACATTCATTTGGATATTCCAAAAGGCGAACTTGTCGCCTTATTAGGCCCGTCAGGTTCTGGGAAAACGACGTTATTACGAATTATTGCAGGATTAGAAGAAGCGGATGGCGGCTCTATATCATTTGATGGGGAAGACTTAACAAGTATTCATGTGAAAAATCGGCAAGTCGGATTCGTCTTCCAGCATTATGCGCTCTTTAAACATATGAATGTATTTGAAAATGTCGCTTTTGGCTTAAAGGTAAGAAAGAAAAGCTTAAGACCGTCAGCAGAGGTGATAGAAGAAAAAGTAACAGAACTATTGAAACTAGTAAAAATGGATGGTTTCGCCAAACGTTACCCAGCGCAACTATCTGGCGGACAACGACAGCGTATCGCACTAGCGCGGGCACTTGCAGTTGAACCGAAAATTTTATTACTCGATGAACCGTTCGGTGCACTTGATGCAAAAGTGAGAAAAGAATTACGAAGGTGGCTTCGGAAACTACATGACGAATTTCAAATTACGAGCGTATTCGTAACGCACGATCAAGAAGAAGCACTAGACGTTGCGGACCGCATCGTTGTAATGAATGAAGGTCGCATTGAACAAATGGGAACACCGGAAGAAGTATATGAAAATCCAGCAAGCCCGTTCGTGTATGACTTTTTAGGGAATGTAAATTTATTTCACGGCCGCGTCCATAAAGGTAAGCTGAATGTAGGCTCAGTGGAACTAGAAGCACCCGAGCATAAGCACGTTTCAAACGTAGACGGAGTAGCTTACGTAAGGCCACATCACTTATCCATCTCTCGTACGAAACAAAGCGTAGATGCAATCCCTGCAAAAGTATCATACTCTCATGCAGTTGGACCTGTCGTATATGTAGAATTAAAACGAGACGGAACAGATGAGTATTTAGAAGCAGAAATAAGTAAAGAACAGTTCAAACTGCTAAGCATTCAAGCGGGTGATGTTGTATACGTACAGCCGAAAGAAGTGAAGGTGTTTATTCCAGAGGATTTTGTTATTTAATAATAAGGTACGGTTCCTTTATTAATATGTATAGGGACCGTATTTTTTTGTTTTGAGGTATGGATTTTTGAAGAAATGGATGTTATTTGTTTGTTATGCGGAAGAACATATTATGGATTAAAATAAAAGCTATAAAAGTTTTTACGTTGAGATTGAAAGTGCACCCAACAATCTGGGTGCATTTTTTTACAACTTTTATATATTCCTCTTCATCAGTTCTCCAACTTGCGTCGCAACATACTCAATATCATTATCAATTTCGTCTAACACGTAAGATTCTAAAATGCCCATGACAGCTGTTCCTAAAAATTTTAAAACGATGTGCTTATCAATGTTTTTATTTACTGACGTATTCGTGTTTAGTTTTTTCTCTAGTTCCCCCATGATGAACGTTAGGAACTTTTTCTGAAATGATAATGTGCTGTTGCTTCTAAATAATGCTGCGAAAAATGGTTTATGTTCTTTGAAGTATTCAAACCATATGACAGTTCCTTCTATATAGCCTTTTGTTTGTTTTATGTCGCATATTTCTCTTAATTGATTTAAATGGTCGTCCACAATTTTGTCTAATAAATTGTATTTATCTAGGTAGTGTAGGTAGAAAGTTTTTCTTCCGATGTTTGCTTTTTCTGTAATGTTTTTTACTGTAATTTCGTCAAAGCCATCTTCAATTAACATTTCGATAAATGCGGATTGAATGGCGTTTTGTGATTTTATAATTCTTCTATCGATTTTCTCCATATGATGTTCCTCCGTTATTGATACACATATTTCTTTATGTGTGTATTATCACCCAAATGCGTAAATGTGGTCATTGAAACAAGTGGTTGCTCGCTTTATTATAAATATACACGTGAGTATTAACTCTCACAAGTGTAAATTTATAATAAAGTAAGGGTGGTTTTATATATGGCAGTTACGAAGAGAAATGTTCATTTTTATGCAAGAGGATTAAGAGTTGCAGGTGTTTTAAATATTCCTGTAGGTGCTGAGGAAAAGAAACAAAATGCAGCAATTGTTTGTGTGCATCCAGGTAGTAGCTGTAAAGAGCAAACAGCAGGATTATATGCGGAGAAATTAGCGGAACAAGGTTATGTAACGCTTGCGTTTGATGCGTCCTATCAAGGTGAAAGTGAAGGGGCGCCGAGATATATGGAAGAACCCGCTGCACGCGTTGAAGATATTCGCTCAGCAGTAGATTATGTAACTACTCTTCCTTATGTAGATGAAGAACGTATCGGTGTGTTAGGGGTTTGTGCAGGCGGTGGTTATGCGGTAAATGCTGCAATGACAGAGCGCCGTATTAAAGCAGTTGGCACAGTTGTTGGTGCAAATATCGGCCGATTAAATCGTGAAGCTGATCCAATTGGGGTGTTAGAGGCGATTGGTAAACAACGTACTGCTGAAGCACGCGGAGCAGAGGTAATGATTACGAACTGGATTCCTAAAAATCAGGAGGAATTAAAGGCAGCAAGTATGACGGATATAGATATTGTAGAAGCAGTTGAGTATTATACAACACCGCGAGGGCAAAGTGTTAACTCGCCAAATAAGTTAAACTTTACGAGCATGGGATCGGTAATTGGCTTTGATGCGTTCCATTTAGCAGATACACTATTAACACAGCCGTTGCAAATTATTGTCGGCAGTAAGCAAGGTGCGTTCAGTTCTTATAAAGATGGTCACGAGTTGTATGAGAAAGCAGCTTCAGAGAAAAAAGATTTACTTGTTGTGGAAGGTGCGAGTCATTATGATTTATATGACCAACCAGAACCAGTTACAATAGCAGTTGAAAAATTAACAAGTTTCTATAACGAAAATCTGTAAAAGTAATTTTGTTTTGAATTGCACCTCTAATTGTTAGGTTTGCATCTAGCAGTTAGAGGTTTTTATTGTGCTTAATATTTACGTTAAACGTGCATAACAAGATATAATAGAAGAAATCAAGAAGGAGGCTGGCTGTGAAAAATCTTCGTTATTTCAATATATTTACTATGTTAATTGTATACACACTACTCATGTTTTACATCGGCTGGAACGGTTGGGTTTGGCTTCATGCGGTGTTTGGCTGGGAATCTTGGGGATATTACGCTTTCGTAGTCGGATTTATTTCATATGCGTACATTCTCGTGCAAGTGTTTAAGTTTCTGCCATTTCTACGAACGGTCGGTTCAATTTGGTTTGCGGTCATACAATATGCGCTTATGTTATTGCCGTTAGCGGATATTACGGTCTTTCTTTTACAGTTTTCAGTGGAGAAAGAAGCGGCAATTATTTGGACAGGAACGGCCGTGTTACTTGCGTTCATCTTTATTTTTGCGTATGGAGTATTCAACGCATATAGCCCAGTAGTAAGAAAATATGAGGTGCACATCCCGAAAAAAGTAGAGGGACGTAAAAGCTTACGCATTGCGATGGCTTCTGATATGCATTTCGGTAAATTATCGGGCGTTGCGCATTTAAAAAGACTTGTCCGTCATGTAAATGAGATGGAGCCTGATATTATTTTACTGCCAGGAGATATTATCGATGATCATCCAGGTGTGTTCATTCAAAAAAATATGGGACCAATTATGAAACAAATGAAAGCTCCACTAGGCGTATATGGTGTGTTAGGAAACCATGAATATTACGGACGAGCGGTTCCGGAATTTTTACAAGAGATGGATAAGATTGATATTCGTATTCTGTTAGATGAAGTGATTACAATTGAAGATGATTTTTATATCGTTGGAAGAAGAGATAAAACAGAGCGAGATCGCCAAAGTTTTGAAAGTTTAATGAGTACGGTAAATAAATCTATGCCTGTTATCGCAATGGATCACCAACCATTTGAGTTGAAACAAGCAGCGGATGCTGGCGTCGATTTACTATTATCCGGTCATACGCACCGCGGACAAATGGCGCCGAATCATATTGTAACGAGAAGAATGTACGAATTAGACTGGGGATACGCACAAAAAGGTGCATTCCACGCGATTGTTTCTTCTGGTTTCGGATTCTGGGGACCACCGCTTCGACTTGGAAGTAGATCTGAGATTGTACAGGTGGAAGTTACGTTTGAATAGCGGGATAAAGAGAAAAGGGCTGACTGATAAAAGTCAGTCCTTTTCTCTTTATTTTTTTCTAAAATCATACGTGTCCGTCTCTACATGTAGTTTATGTTTATTAATCATCACTGTATGATCATCTAACCATTGTACAGTTGCATCTTCTTCACGATAATTCCAGTATATATTTTTCGTGTTCATAAATTTTTTATTATTTGCTACAAGCTCTCCTCTTATAGCAAAGCTAGTCGTTGCGCCGCCGTTATGCCTGTATATATGTAAAGTATACGTTTTATCTGGGGATTGTATGGATTGAATCTGCTGACCGCCTGAAAGCCCAGATAAAGTGAAGAATTTCCAATATCCTAAACTAATTAATACAATAATGATGAATAGAATGGTGAAGAAAATCTTTTTCATGTTCCCCCTCTTTCCCTTAATAGTTATACCTGTATTAAATCAAAATAGAATAAAACCGGCAATGTTATCCTTTTTCTCGCCGGAATATGTACGTTTCTATTTCTAGCGTTCTGTTCACGATTTGGAATGAAAGTCCCCACATTTTTCAATAAAAAAAGGCTCCATATAAGGAGCGCTCAATAAAAATAAATGAATTAAAAGAAATAACAGACATGTATAATATACAATAATGATAACTTGATATCTATATATTTAAATTTATAATTTTTATTGATGACGATTTCATAAAAAAGGTACGATTAGAAGACTCTGCTGAAATAAAGTGAAACTTTAATCAGTGGGGGTTTTCTTCATCCCCCACTGATTATTAGCCTTCACCAATCGGATTTTAATGGGCAGCCCGCCCCCCACCTAACTTCTTTGCTTTCGCTGAATTTTGAGGTGGGGTCTTACTGCCCGTTAAAGCGGGATAAAGGGGGATTATAAGTGGTTATATCAGATGTTATATACGGTGAGTTTAAAGTAGATCAAGTAGTAGAAGAATTAATGTTAAGTAAGCCTGTGCAAAGACTGAAAGGCATTCATCAAGCCGGCGCAAGTTATTTAGTGAGCGAGAAATGGAATGTAACACGCTTTGATCATTCAGTTGGTGTTATGTTGTTAGTGAAGAAACTCGGTGGTTCAGTAGAAGAACAAATTGCAGGTTTACTGCATGACGTATCGCATACTGCTTTTTCTCATGTGATTGATTACGTTTTTCATAATGAGGATGAAAGTTATCATGAAGAGATATTTAGTTCTGTCGTGAAAAACTCAGAAATTCCAGTGATTCTTTCAAAGTATGGTTATAACTATGAGGACATTTTGTTAGATGATTCGAAGTGGACATTACTGGAAAGATCAGCACCAGAATTATGTGCAGACCGAGTGGATTATACATTACGAGATATGTATACATACGGGTATATTTCGTTAGAAGAAGTTCACAGTTTTTTAGAGGATGTCATCGCAGTAGATGGGAAGATGGTTCTTCAAAGTATCGAAGTAGCAGAATGGTTTACAGAAACGTATTACAAAGAAGTAATCGATTTCTTTATGAAACCAATGAATATTTACGGAAATGATATGTTAGCTAAGACGTTAAAGTTAGCTCTTCATAAAAAGGTTATTCATGCAGATGATTTCCTTCTTGAAGATGATGAGCTTATTTCGAAATTGCAGCAATGTAGTGAGCCAGAAGTACATGCTTTATTAAGAAAAGTTCATTCGAATGTAAAAGTAAAAGAAGATAGAAACGATTATGATTTGTATCAGAAAAATAAAGTCCGTCTAATTGATCCTCCATTCCTTCGTGAAGGTGAAGTTGTTCAATCGTCTGTCGTATCGGAAAAGATAAAACAGATGAGTGAGGTCGCTTATGAAAAAGCGGTGAGAGGGATGTATGTGAAAGTGATTTCGGATTAAAAAGGAGAGCATCTCTTCTTGATGCTCTCTTTTTTCTCATTAATAATCAAACCAATTCCAAACCTCAATATCTCCAAGCGTCGCATAACGAACGTGCGGCGAGTTTTGTAATTTTAATAACTCTTTCGACGGGCCAGTAATGACCATGCCGTATACTTTAACGCCGTTATTTTTTACGTACTGATAGCGCTTATCTAAGTTCAGATCTTTTTCACGAGTCCGAGTAGCTTCACTCACAATTTTTTTATGTTCAGAAAGAATGCGCATCATTTCGATTACTTCATCTTCTTTTGTTTTCGGTTGTTCTGCTTCACTATCAGGAAGGTCTATATGTTCTCGAAATCCGATAATCTCTCCGCTATGCAAGATAAAATCGTCTTCATTTATTCTTTCTTGTCCTGTGTCTAAAGCGTACCATAACGGAGTTGGCGGCATTTCTTGTGCTTCAAATGCGCTATATAGAATGGATTCGACTTCTTGTAAAGTGTAAGCTTTATCGAAAGATATCGCTACTTCTGCAACTGTTCCCTCATGTATCTTTCCAAGTGTATCCCACACTTTTTTAGATGATTCTTTCAAAGAAGCTTCTTCCTTGATTTTTGGATGAACAAAGGAAAGTTTTTTTGAATAGGCTCTGTTTTCCCAAGATGGATTTTTGACAGTAACAGACGATAAGAAACTACGTGTTGTTACTGTACCAATTGGAAATTCTTTTTTACCGATTGTTTTATAGAAATTCATTTCGTTTTCTGTACGGAAAAAGGGTTTAACCTTCGTACTTTCTCCAACGGAACGACTATTTGGCATTGTTGCTTCTAGTGCGAGTGCTGGAATCTCATCTACTTCAGCTAATTTTTTCATATTATAGAAGTAAAAAGATGATGAAAAATGACCAACAAAATAGATTGCTATACAAACAGCAAGGACAAAACTAACGGTTTGCCAACGCTGTTTCCATTTTATTTTCCAAAACGGGACTTTAAGATTTTGTGGAGGTAGCCTTTTCTTTATTGGTTCACTCTTCGAAAGCAACTCATCTAAGTAAACTTCACACTCTTCACATGTCTCAATATGACTCTCTAACAATTCTTGTTCATCATGCGTGAGCGTTCCGTTTTCGTACTTCTCCCATAGTTTTTTAAACTCTGTACAACCCATCCTGATCACTCCTTTATGCTTTTCGTTTCTTTTCGTCCCCTGTGTAATTCAATTTTCACTTTCGCTAGTGAGAGACCAGTCATTTCTGCTATTTCCTTATACGAGAATCCGTAGTAATCTCGTAGTAGCAGGACATTTCGTCTTTCAAGGGGAAGAGAAGATAAGCTGTCTAACCAACTAGCAATCTCATATTTTACGAAATAAGAGTGCTCTGTACTTGGTACGTTTGGTAAATGGAATTCTGTAATTGTCGTTTTTTTATATCTTTTTTCTTTTCGATACCAATCGATAAAGGCGTTGTAGGCAATCGTAAATAACCACGGCCTAATTTCTTCTCCTTTATAATAGTCAATATGGACGAGCATTCGATAAAATGTTTCTTGCATGAGATCTTCCGCGTAGTGGGAATCTCCAGTTAGGGAGAGAAGATAGCAAAATAAATCTTGCATATGCTCGGAGTAAATTTCTTCTAATGATTGTTTGCGTTTCACTACATTTCCCTCCCTTCATACATAACAACGAAATACATATAAAAAAGTTACAATGTTTTATGGAATTATAGTAAAAAACGTCAAGAATTGGATAGGATTCTCTTTTATCATAATACATATAAGGCGGGTGAACAGAGATGGAAAGCTATGAAACACAAATCCAAAGGTCCATTGATTATATTGAAGAAGATGTAATGGAAAAACAGACGCTGCGTAATTTAGCACGTATTGCAGGTTTTTCTGAGTCGCATTTTCATCGTGTATTTCAGGCGTTAGTAGGTGATACAGTAATGGAGTATGTTCGAAAGAGGAGGTTAGCCCGGGCAGCTTATCAACTTTCTCATACGGATGAAAAAGTTATTGATATCGCATTTGAGCATGGCTTTCAATCTCACGAAACGTTCACGAGAGCCTTTAAAAAAATATTTCAAATGACACCGAGTGAATATCGAAAACAAGAAATTGAAACACCGATGTATTACAGCGTGAATGTAAAGCAAAGAAAATTAAATCCGTATTTAGGAGGCATACAAATGGAATATCGTATTGTAAATAAACCAGAATTTTTAATGGCAGGTTATGAACTGAAGACGACAAGTAAAGAAGGGAAAAACCATCAAGACATCCCAGCATTTTGGCAAGAATATTTACAGAAAGATCTTGGAACAACGATTCCGAATCGTAAAGATACGAGCCAATGGGTAGAGCTTGGATTATGTACTGATTTTAATTTAGAAACGGGCGACTTCACTTATATTATCGGAATGGAAGTTACAGGCTTTGAAAATGTACCAAATGAAGTTGCGAAGCGTACTTTCCCAGCAGCAACATATGCCGTATTTACAACGCCGAAAGTTCCTCATGAAGAAATGGTATCGTCTATCCACCAAACGTGGAATGCCGTATTCTCAGAATGGTTCCCGCATTCAGGATACGAACATTGCGGCGTTAATGAGTTTGAGCTATACGATGAGCGTTCCCATGCAGATAAAAGTGAGTTCGCTCAAATTGAACTTTGGATACCGGTGAAGAAGAAATAATAGAAAGAAAAGCGAGCCACCGAGTGGTTCGCTTTTTTCATATAGGCTACTATATTTGACGAATTTTGTCGGTAAGTCGATATTTCTTGAAAATCGCTGATATAATTTTATTTACCGCTGAACTCCGCCCCAAGAAAAGACGCCATCTAGCGCTTTTTTTACGAACGAAACGGGAACACAAGTATAATCGTCGTTCCTTTTCCAAGTTCGCTATCAATCGAAATTGTTCCGTTATGAGCATGAACGAGCTGTTTCGTGATAGCAAGGCCAAGTCCAGTTCCGATGTTGCTTTCTTCTGTATTTGTTCCCCTGTAATATCGCTCAAAAAGAAGTTCTTTCGTTTTGTCATCCATTCCTTTTCCATTATCTGAAATAGAGAGTGTAAATGAATTTTCGTTTTGCGAAAGTTTTACGATGACGTTTGTCGTTTCATTATTATGTTTTACAGCGTTTACGAGTAAATTTTCGATAATACGCTGGAACCATTTTTCTTCAATGAAATATTGAATGTTATTTGAGCTCGGTACGAATTCAATATTTTGATTTTGGAGTGTCGGATTATTAATAAATTGTAATAATACTTTTTGGACGAATTGATTCATTTCAATGTTCACGTGCTGCGCAGGAAGACTATTATTTTTTAATTGATACGTTAAGCTTAAGTCATCAATTAATGTCGTCATATATTGAGATTTCTCTTTCATAACGCTGCCAAATTGTTGAATGTCACGATCAGTCCAGTTGTATTGCTGTGATTCTAGTAATAATGCGTAGCCATAAATAGAACTTAGTGGCGTTTTTAAATCGTGTGTGAGACCAGTAATCCATTCTTCACGAGTTTGCTGTAGTACTTGCCTCATCGCATCATTTTTTTTGAGTGTAATAGAAAGGTGCTCTAGTGAATTTGTCACATCACTAAATAAGCGGAATGACCATTTTTCTTTACCGGATCGCCGGAACCTGACAGGTTTCCCTTTTTTACTAACAGGCTCTTCGTACTTTCCGCCAGCTATATTTTTAAGCCAGCGCATCGCATGTAATAACGGCTTTCCAAATTTATTACCGTACCAAATAGAAAGAATGACTAAATAAACAAATACGATAAGAAGGATTAATCCGCATCCGATTAGAAACTTTTTAGCAAATACATCTTCTATTTCATCATCTGGGTAGTAGTGCTCATTTTTGGCAGTTACAACGAGAAGATGATTGCTATTTGTGTCGTAAAAGCTAGACGTGTTTTCTTTATGATTCCACGGTTCTTTTGCATTAAGAGCAGCTTGTATGGCAGAAAACGTTTTTTTCTTTCCATCTGGATAGGAGAATACTTCTTCGCCGCCACTATTAAAGATTTGAAGCGTTGCTTTTTCTTTAGAAAGTAACTGTTTTTCATCTTCTGTTAATGTGAATGTATCCATAGATACAGAAGGGTGCTCTTTCTGGATTGATTTCAGTAATCCATTGCTTTTTAACGTACCGCCGTAAATAACAAGTACGTTTTTTTCTTCTAATTCAATTTCCCAATATGTAAATGTATAAGGGCTTTCTATATGATTCTGTATATATGAGAATAAAGATGTTTTCGTATAGGATGTCGGTACGTCATTTGGCGTATTAAAGTGATAGAGAACTTTTCCGTTTTCCTCTACAACTTGAATCCAATCATTTTTCTCTTTAATTAAGTCTTTTACTTCAGCCTTTAATGAAATATCGCCATCTTCTGAAGAGATATATCTTGCAATCACAAAATTATCAGAGTCTGGAATGTTTGGTTCGTATGAAGTGCTAGTAACAAGAAAAATTAAATAAGTGAAAGCAGCTACTACAGCAATTAGTAATGTAACTAAAACAAATACGTGTTGCAGAATAAACTGGATAATAAGTCGTTTATTAAAGTTCATATCGTCACCCTACTTTGTAATGAACTTATAGCCAAGTCCGCGAACAGTTTTTATATATTCTGGTTTACTTGGGTCTTGTTCAATTTTTTCACGTAGTTTTCGAATGTGGACCATAACGGTATTGTCATCACCATTATAGGCAGGTGCTCCCCAAACTTTTTCGTATATTTCTTCTTTCGAAAATACATAGTTCGGATTCTCGCAAAAGAAGAGTAATAGCTGAAATAGCTGGGCGGAACATTCGACAACATGTCCACCTACTGTAAGCTCTGCGGAATATCGATCAATTTCAAATCTACCAAATGAACTGGAGTGTGCTTTTTGTTCGTGTGGTACAGCTTGTTTCATATGTCTACGGAGTTGTGCTTTCATACGAGCTACTACTTCAAGTGGATTAAATGGCTTCGTAATATAATCATCTGCACCGTGTGAAAATCCAGATATTTTATCTAAATCAGATGTTTTAGCTGTGAGGAAGAAGATAGGGCAATCAGTTTTTTGGCGAATGATCGGACAAATATCAAAACCAGATTGTCCAGGAAGCATGACATCTAAAATAATTAAATCGTAATCGTTTTGCTCAGTGAGAGATAACGCTATTTCAGCGGATGTTGCAGTTGTAATATGAGAAAAACCTTCTTTTTCAAGAATGGTAGTTAGTAATTGTAAAATTGCTGTTTCATCATCAACGAGCAAAATATTTGCTTGATACATAAAAAATCCCTCCTAATTTCCTCGAATATCATATCATCTTTCTGTAACTTATGGAATTTTTAAGGAAATTTTAAGGTTTTCTTTCACAAAAAATTAAGAATCAAATGATATGATAAAAGGAACATAGGGGGGAGATGAGTGTGAATCCGTTTCAAACGATGCGAGCTAGATATTTTTTAATTGTATTTGCACTATTAACTTTAGTTGCAAGAGCCAGTAATGAATTGATAGAAAATACATTTCATATGCAAAATTCTACTTTTATAAATATTCTTATATTCTATATCCTTCCGATTACGTGGATTTATTATGAGTATAGAAAACACCGTGTTTCCTTTTCATTATTTATTAATAAAAATGAAACATTTAACCTGGTGCAAGTTTTATACATTGCACTTATGTTAGGCGTGTTTAGTTACGGATATCTTATTTTGTACATGTATAGCTTTGCATGGATTACACCGGAATTTATTATGAACGCGTTACGTGAACCGATTATAGATAGCACAGGGGGATTTGTATATCAGTTTATTATGGTCGTATTCATCGCACCAATTATTGGTGAGTTTGTTTTTCGGGGATTTTTGCTGCAACGCTTTGCAGCAAAATGGGGAACGAGTATAGCGATCATTGTAGTAGCGATGTTGTTTGCGTTGTTACATGTTGATTTCCTAGGTGCAGTAGTATTTAGCGTTGTACTATCAATCGTATATATTCGTACGAATAGTTTACTTATGCCAATTGCGATTCACATGTTAAACAATGCGTTTGTAATCGGTGCATCTTTTTTAATAAATAAAGAAGAGATAATGAGTTTTGCAGATTTCTCAAATTATACGACGTTCTTTCCAGGACTTATTATTTTTATAACGGGATTAAACTTAGTACTCATCTTTTTATTTGTTAACCGCAAATATTGGAGTAAAGAAATGCCAGCTATATATGTAGAGCAGGAAAAGAGTTTTTCAGACGTAGTGGAGGGTAAGTAAGATGAAGAAAACGTTTGAAAAAATATTGAAAGAAATTATAGAGTCTACTTCTCTTACAGATATGTGTGATAAAAGCGTTTGTCATTGGATGCAACCTGTAGTAGATACGATTGTGTTTCCAGAGTATTATTTATTTTCTAGTACTTATTTAAAAGAAAATATTATTTCTCTTCTTATTGTGTTAGGGGTTTTATTAATATTTGGTCTAATTGTAGAAGAAATGATGAAGCGCATCTTCAGAAGAAATGAAGAGAAGTATATGTGGATCCATAAAGTATTCGAGAAAGTAATAGTGGCTTTCCTTTTGTTTTATAGTATGAAAATAATCATTTACTTTATAGCTTTGAAACATCATTAATTCGAAATTTGAAAGGGATGTATAAAATTATATGAATGAAACAATATCATCAAATAAGTTTTTTTATTTGATTGTGCTTAGCATAGTGTTGATAACGACAGTCAATGTTATTCTTCGCTGGGAGGAAGCTTATTTCTTTATGTATTTAGCACTCCATTTGTTAGGAATATTATGTATAAGCGGCGGAATAGTTGCTGAAAAAAAGAGTGAAGAAAGCGTTAATTATATGTGTGTGACCGGTCTTATTTTACTTTTAGCAGTGCAAGGTATTATGAAATATAGTTCTTTTTCTTTACAAGATTTTAGTTTATTAGTGGATGTACTTCCATAAGGGGACGCGTTATGTTATCTAAGAAGCAAATAGGATACGTACTAGTTTTAATTGGATTTTTTACGCTTATTGTAACGACGTTATTTTTTCAAGACTATGAATATATACGCTATGTAAAAGGCGCTGGTTTAGTATGTTGGGTTGTAAGTACGTTTCTTATCCCAGAGTATGAACCGAAGAAAGTGTCTAAAGGTAGGTAAAACTCTTCTTTTTGTAGAAGAGTTTTTTTATATAAATAGAAGGTTCTCGAGCAATTCGCGTAATAAGCTTGTTCTAATTTAGCGTGTACGAACTTACAATAATAATAGACAGGCAGCATAGAGGAGGGAATAGCGTGAGGAAGGTTATTGGGTGGTCGCTTTTTTTGTACGTTGGGTTTGCGTTGCTTATATATTGGTATTTATTTGGATGGAATCATGAACTGATTCCGGACATGTATAAAGGAACGAGTGCAGATCCAGAAACGTTTATGAATGCAAGAGAGCTTACGCTAAGCCAAGATTATTCGCGCGTGAAAAACTTACTGTATTTTTTAGCGACGCCTCTTGAATGGATTATTTTATTATTTGTACTTGTGCTCGGTGTTTCAAGGAAGTTCGAGAAATGGTCGAAGGAAACGACGAAAATAAGTGTCCTGCAAGTAGCGATTTATTTCTTTTATTTATCGCTACTCACAACAGTTCTTGCCCTGCCGATGCAATGGATTAGCCGAAAAGTGTCCGTTGATTACGGCATTTCAACGCAAAGTACACAAAGCTGGATAAAAGATCACGTTATTGGTTTTTGGGAGAGTTATGCGACTATGCTAATCGTAGTTACCGTTCTTCTGTGGCTCATCCGTAAATTTCCGAAGAGATGGTGGCTAGCAGGCTGGGCGCTCTCTGTTCCATTTACAATCTTTTTAACATTTATACAGCCTGTCGTTATTGATCCACTTTATAACGACTTTTCGACGCTAAAAAATAAAGAATTAGAAACGAAAATCTTAGCGATAGCAGACAAAGCTAATATTCCTGCTAAACACGTGTATGAAGTAAATATGTCAGAGAAAACGAATGCGTTAAATGCATATGTAACAGGAATTGGTCCTAACGCCCGTATTGTAATGTGGGATACAACGCTTAAGCAATTAAAAGATAAAGAGATTTTATTTATAATGGCTCATGAAATGGGGCATTATGTTATGAAACATATATATTGGGGCGTTGCGAGTTATGTATTGCTATCGTTTATAGGTATGTATCTCATTAGCCGTATTATAAATATGTGTATTCGAAAATGGGGGGATACGCTGCAACTTTCAAAAGTAGCATGTTTCTCAATTTTACCTTTATTTTTCTTAATTTCTTCTGTGCTCTCTTTTGCATCACAGCCAGCAACAAACTATGTTTCTCGTATAGAAGAACGAGCGGCAGATCAATATGCTTTAGATATGACGAAAGATGGGGCATCTGGCGTAAAAACGTTTCAATATTTATCAAAAACGAGTTTAAGCCAAGTAAATCCGCCTGCATTAGTGAAGTTTTTCTTATACACACATCCACCAATTTTCGAAAGAATTCATACGTTTGAACAATATGAGAAACAAAGCAAAAAGAAGTAGCGATTATGCTACTTCTTTTTTAGAGATATAAGTTTTATATTGGGAATATTTATCATTGCTTTTTATTGAGATTTTGTGAATAATAAGCTATAAAATTCTAAAAATCCATATATAAAGGAATAAAGGTGAAAAAATGTATTTTTTAAAAAATTTAAAAGTGAAATATAAATTATTATCACTTATTTCATTAGCAGTATTGAGCATGGTAATTATGAGCTGCGTAGCAATTAATTCTATTAATAAGATTAAGCATGATACAGAGGTTGTAGTAGATGATTATCAACATTCTGTAGTTTTATTAGAAGGAATGCTTCGTACACAAAATTCACTAGAGTATAACTTACTAGAATTAATTACAGCGTCACCAAATGAGGGGACAAATAAAGAGGGGATTATTGGTAATATTGAAAAGGATCTTGAAAAATATGATTCTTTATTGAAAGAATATGATGATGGCTTCAATTTAAGTAAGCAAGAGGATGAGCTGTTTCAGAAGATGAAGGAATCTTTGCCAAGTTATATGGAGACATATAAGAAGTTGTTTGATAAAGCGAAGGTAACAAATGAATCTCAAATGGTAAACGAATTTCATAAGGAATTAAAACCGAAGGGAGTAGAGTTAGCTAGTTATGCTGTAGATCTAGAAGCGTATGTTTCAAATTTAGCTGACCAAGTATTTAAAGATTCTCAAAAAATGATAGATCGGTCCGTTATTACTTTTATCATTCTTGTAGTAGTTACTACAGTCATTATATGTATAGTAAGTTATATTATTAGCAAGCTTATAGTTGCACCTTTACAAACGGTTAGTCGTATGATGGAAAGAGCAAAAGAAGGAGATTTAACTGTACATGGTGAGTATAATGCTAAGGATGAATTAGGTGTATTAGTAAGTGATTTTAACGAAATGATTGCAGGGCTAAGAACAAATATGCAAGAAGTAGAGAATAATATTCAGCTTTTATTCCAACATGCAGACGGAGTAGTATCTGCATCGGAAGTATCTAGTGGTGCAGCGAAGAAAATCACTATAGATATTGAAGAAGTTGCAAATGGCGCAGAGGGCCAAATGCAGGCAATGGAGCAAACTGCGGGTGCGATGGAAGAGTTGACACAAGGAATGCAGAGTATAGTGAATACATCATCCTCTGTAAATGAATTGTCTGCTCAATCAGCATTAGATGCAGAGAGTGGTAACAAATTAATGAAACAAATGATTCAACAGATGGATACAATCCAAAATTCAGTACATAACGGTGTGAAACAAGTAGAGACTATGAAAGAACAATCAGAAGAAATTGTTAAAATCATTGATGTTATGCAAGGCATTACCTCTCAAATTAACTTATTAGCATTAAACGCCGCAATTGAGGCTGCACGTGCTGGGGAAAGTGGTAGAGGATTTGCAATTGTGGCAGATGAAGTAAGAAAATTAGCAGAACAATCTAGTGATTCTGCAAAACAAATTGAGAAGCTTATTACTCAAGTTATGGGAACAACGAACCATACGGTACATATGATGGGGAAAGTAGATAATGAGGTACAGGCAGGTACACAAGTAGTAATGCATACAGAAAAAGTATTTGGAAAAATTACAGAAAAAGTACAGCAAGTATCTGAGCAAATTCAAACGGTATCTATGTCTACAGATGAAATTGCAGCGAGTAGTGAAGAGATTTCGGCTTCTGCAGAAGACATGGCTCAAATATCCCAAAGATCATCTGACCGCACTGATAGGGTAAAAGAGTCTATTCAACAGCAAGAAAAATCTGTTCAAGAGATCTCGGTTTCAATTGAACATATGCATAATGCAGCAGGGGGATTAAAACAAATAGTTGCCCAATTTACTCTTCAAAAGTAGTAGTATATTTAAGTTTCAATATAGAAAAATTCCCATAAAAAAATCATCCTATATAACAAAGGATGATTTTTTTATGGGAATTTTGTGCAGCTATCACTTAATATATTATGTTTTTTATAATTTTCCGATTTTAATATATAATAATACGTAATGTTTTGGAGATTTTTCATTTGTAAAAGATAGTTTATAGGAGGAGAGAAAGGGTGTTCAATAAAAAATCAATACCGGCTATAAAATGATCCTTTCGATGTCTATTTTCGGATCAATTGGATTTTTTTCTACTCAAACAGGTTTACCGTCTTTTGAATTAGTATTCGTTCGTTGCATTTGTGCAACTATATTTTTAGCATTGTGTTGGCTCGTAACAGGACAGTATAAAAGTGAGAAATGGAATAAAAAAGAAGTAATGCAAATATTAGCATGCGACGTATTTCTCGTTTTTAACTGGGTATTTTTATTTAAAGCGTTTGAAGTTATGTCGATTACAATTGCGATTTCAGTGTACCATCTTGCACCCATTATCGTATTAATGATTGGTAGTATTGTATTTAAAGAGAGACTTACAGTATTCGCGGTTATGTCCATTGTCATTTGTTTTATCGGTACCGTTTTAGTAGCTGGAGTAGACGGTAGTATGTCGTTAGAGAAATTAATGTCATCTGGAATGGTATGGGCACTTCTTGCAGCGTTATTTTATGCTTTTACCACTTTATTAGGAAAAGGAATTCAG
Source organism: Bacillus cereus group sp. BfR-BA-01309 (assembly GCF_022664315.1). Taxonomy (NCBI): domain Bacteria; kingdom Bacillati; phylum Bacillota; class Bacilli; order Caryophanales; family Bacillaceae; genus Bacillus; species Bacillus cereus group sp. BfR-BA-01309. The sequence continues at coordinate 159,273 of NZ_JAKUHE010000009.1, read as the reverse complement.
CATACGAGCGCATATGCGATGACATTTTTACAAACGTTTTTAGGTATATTTTTATTGCTACCATTCGTAGATTTTGGCAAGTTTCAAGGGTTAACAGAGATGAACTGGATGATGATTACAGCAACAGGACTTATACATACGGGATTTGTATACTACTTATTTTTTGACAGTTTAAGAGGTTTATCGACGAGATTAATTTCTGTATTAGTGTTTTTAGATCCTGCGGTTGCAATATTATTAGATACAGTATTTACCGGATTTAGACCGACTAGTATGCAAGTAGTAGGGATTGTTCTTATATTTGTAGGAATGGCATTTACTTTTCGCAAGGGAACAGAGAAGGATTTATCGATGAAGGAAAGTGCTACTTTGTAATTTGAATAAAATGATATTGAAAAGACGCATATATATACTATTTGCTTCTTTTTGTGTCAATAAAGTGAAATTTAAAAATGTAAAGGAGTTCACAAAGAGATTGTAGAATTTTTAATATATAGTACCTTAGATGTGAAAGCTTCCTTTTTGAAATAAGAAAGAAGGAGGTATAAAGCAGAGAGGTAGTCGAAATGGTTCTTCTAGAAGATTTGCATTTTATCTTACATTCACCAACAAATTAATACTCCTGAAATAATGAAGTTCATTTTATTTGAAAATACTTCATATGTAGTATGGATAACTTCGTATTATCTATTATTTTTCTATTTAACATAAAATAGAAATAGGGAGAGAGGACAATGAAGAAAAAATATTGGGTGTAATGATGATTGCGACAATGGTAGGCGGTATATTTGCAGGGACGAATGTGGCCCCTGTAAAAGCGGAAGAATATCCGGAAATGATCGTATTTGATGATGTTCCATACGGATTTTGGGCATAGGATGCCATTTTAGATTTAGCTTATAATAAAATTATAGTTGAATACGGAAATGGAAAGTATGGTGTTGGAGACCTTACAACACGTGAGCAAGTGGCAGCTTTAATTTATCGTGTATTTGATATAGAAGAACAAGAGGAATATGAAAACCCATATGGGGATATCGATGAAAACTCAACAAACTTGATTGAAGAGATATTAGCTTTAACGGAACTAGAAATTTTTATGGGAGACGAGCATGGAAACTTTTGACTGAAAGCAACGTTAACTCGTGCGGAAATGGCGCGAGTGCTTACAAATGCTTTTGATTTACAGGCGAAGGGATCTCATACGCTTAATGATGTTTCAGCAAATTCATGGGCAAAGAATGCAATTAGTGCAATACAAACAAATGGTATTACAGCGGGAATCGGAGATAATAAATTCGGCCCATCCATGAAAATAAAAAGAGAGAAATACGCACAGTTTTTATACAAAGCAATTTTGCATGATATGGAACAAGGACAGCAATAAGGTTTAACTAGTAAAGTAATATTTGAAAAATAATACAAAAAGGTCATTGTTGTATAACAGTGGCCTTTTTGTATGGGATAAAGCGCGAAAGAAAGGTATTTTGAAAAAAAACGAAATGAATTTTCAAAAAAAACTTCCTTTTCTGAAGATTTGTTATATAATATAAAACATAAAATCAAATCTGTTATAAAACAGTTTAAGAAGGGGATGCTAATATGTCGACGCAAACTTCACGGGTTACACTGCCGGGAGAATTGTTACCAGCGTACAACGAAATATTGACACCTGAGGCGCTTAGTTTTTTAAAGGAACTACATGAAAATTTCAATGAGCGCCGCATAGAACTTTTACAAAAGCGTGCGGAGAAACAAAAGAGAATTGATGCAGGAGAGTTTCCGAAGTTTTTAGAAGAAACAAAGCACATACGTGAAGCGGATTGGACAATTGCCAAATTGCCAAAAGATTTAGAGGATCGCCGCGTAGAGATTACTGGACCGGTAGATAGAAAGATGGTTATTAATGCTTTAAATTCAGGAGCACATCTTTTTATGGCGGATTTTGAAGATTCGAATTCACCAACTTGGGAGAATGCAATTGAAGGACAAATAAACTTACGAGATGCTGTGAAGGGAACGATTTCACATAAAAATGAAAACGGAAAAGAGTATCGTTTAAATAGTAAAACAGCAGTATTAATTGTGCGTCCAAGAGGATGGCATTTAGAAGAAAAACATATGCAAGTTGATGGGAAGAATATGTCTGGTAGCTTAGTAGATTTCGGACTTTATTTTTTCCATAATGCGAGAGCTCTTTTAGCAAAAGGAAGCGGTCCATACTTTTACTTACCGAAAATGGAAAGTCATTTAGAAGCAAGGTTATGGAATGATGTTTTCGTATTTGCTCAAAAATATATCGGTATTCCAAACGGAACAATCAAAGCAACGGTACTACTGGAAACGATTCACGCTTCGTTTGAAATGGATGAAATTTTGTATGAACTTAAAGATCATTCTGCTGGGTTAAATTGCGGAAGGTGGGATTATATTTTCAGCTTTCTAAAGAGTTTCCGTAATCATAATAAATTTTTACTTCCAGATAGAGCGCAAGTCACGATGACGGCGCCGTTTATGCGCGCATATTCTTTGAAAGTTATTCAAACGTGTCACCGCCGTAATGCACCAGCTATTGGAGGAATGGCAGCGCAAATTCCGATTAAAAACAATCTAGAAGCAAATGAAGCAGCTTTTGAAAAAGTGCGTGCAGATAAGGAGCGCGAAGCTTTAGACGGCCATGACGGGACTTGGGTTGCCCACCCGGGACTTGTACCAGTCGCGATGGAAGTATTTAATCACATTATGAAAACACCGAATCAAATTTTTAGAAAACGTGAAGAAATACATGTTACAGAAAAGGATTTATTAGAAGTACCAGTGGGAACGATTACAGAAGAGGGACTTCGCCTAAATATTAGCGTAGGCATTCAATATATCGCATCTTGGTTAAGCGGACGGGGAGCAGCACCAATTTATAACTTAATGGAAGATGCGGCAACAGCGGAAATTTCTAGAGCACAAGTATGGCAATGGATTCGCCATGAAGGTGGAAAGCTAAACGACGGTCGTAATATTACGCTTGAACTGATGGAAGAGCTAAAAGAAGAAGAGCTAGCAAAAATAGAAAGAGAGATTGGTAAAGAAGCCTTTAAGAAAGGGAGATTCCAAGAGGCGACAACGTTGTTTACAAATCTCGTTCGGAATGATGAATTCGTACCATTTTTAACATTACCAGGTTATGAAATTTTATAAAAATTGAAAAGGGGATGGAACAAATGAAAAACGAAAGAATCGAGAAATTACAAGAGAGCTGGGAATTAGATACGCGTTGGAAAGGGATCACACGTCCATATTCGGCAGAAGATGTAATTCGCCTGCGCGGATCGATTGATATTGAACATACATTAGCGCGCCGCGGTGCTGAAAAGCTTTGGTCATCGCTTCATACGGAAGATTACATTAACGCACTTGGGGCATTAACAGGGAACCAAGCGATGCAGCAAGTAAAAGCTGGACTAAAAGCAATTTATTTAAGTGGGTGGCAAGTAGCAGCAGATGCGAACCTTTCTGGACATATGTATCCAGACCAAAGTTTATATCCAGCGAACAGCGTACCTGCTGTAGTAAAACGAATTAATCAAACATTGCAACGTGCGGACCAAATTCAGCATATGGAAGGAAGCGATGATACAGATTATTTCGTACCGATTGTAGCAGATGCAGAAGCAGGATTTGGCGGACAATTAAACGTATTTGAACTGATGAAAGGTATGATTGAAGCAGGTGCATCAGGTGTGCACTTTGAAGATCAATTATCATCAGAGAAAAAATGCGGCCATTTAGGAGGAAAAGTATTACTGCCGACGCAAACAGCGGTACGTAATTTAATTTCGGCACGCCTTGCGGCAGATGTAATGGGAGTGCCGACCATTATTGTTGCAAGAACAGATGCGGATGCAGCAGATTTAATTACGAGCGATATTGATCCGGTTGATAAAGCATTTGTTACAGGAGAAAGAACTCCGGAAGGATTTTACCGTACGAAAGCAGGTCTTGATCAAGCGATTGCACGTGGTTTAGCATACGCTCCTTATGCAGATCTCGTTTGGTGTGAAACATCTGAACCGAATTTAGAAGATGCAAAACGATTTGCAGACGCAATTCATAAAGAGCATCCAGGGAAATTACTTGCATATAACTGTTCACCTTCATTCAACTGGAAACAAAAACTAGATGAGAAAACAATTGCGAGCTTCCAAAAAGAAATCGCATCTTACGGTTATAAGTTCCAGTTCGTAACACTAGCTGGATTCCACTCATTAAACTATGGCATGTTTGAATTAGCACGTGGCTATAAAGAGCGCGGCATGGCAGCGTACTCTGAACTACAACAAGCAGAATTCGCAGCTGAAAAACACGGCTACTCCGCAACACGTCATCAACGGGAAGTAGGAACAGGTTACTTTGATGAAGTAGCGCAAGTTATTACAGGCGGTACATCATCAACGACAGCGCTAAAAGGATCTACGGAAGAAGCACAGTTTACGAAATAAACGGAAGGGGCACCTCCTTGAAGGGTGCCCCTTATTATTTTCTAAACGATTCGAGAGTAAATTAAAATATATCGACGATTATTTCGATATATCAACGATTCGACAAAGGATATCGACTTACCGACAAAATAAGACAATATGATTAAATCCACTCAGCTCTATGCTCACGAATAAACGCCATATCTTTTTCATAATGCTCTAAATGTCCCTCATCAATCATTCTTTGGAAATTCACATCGCCTTCTTGCGCTTTTCGTTTCATATATGTACATAAAGCCTCTAATCGTAGTAACACCATTCCTAAGTAATCTTCATCCATACTTTTACCGTAGGACTGGACAAATAATTTCACTCTTTCTTTCATATGGCCAGCATGTTGCGATGAGTCATAATGAACTGCCTCACCCGATTCTGTATAATACGTTCTACTTAAAGGCACACAAGTATACAGCGTATAAGCGATATCCCAAATTCTTGGACCAGGAGCAGCGACATCGAAATCAATAATGCCTACTGGTTGTTCTTGATTAAAAATAATGTTATATATAGCAAAATCATTGTGGCATACAACCTCCATGTTATTTGGAGTATGATCCATCGGTTTCCATTCATTTAATAACGGAAAATCACTTACCGCATCATGATAAAGGCGGAGCATCTTTGCTATGTCTTTTAAAACAGCATTAGACCGCATATATTCTTTTAACGGATAATTCCCAGCTTCTCCTTCAATAAAGGATAAAATTTCTCTATCTTTTTCATCTACACCTAAAAACTTTGGAGCATAATGAAACCCTTTGTTTTCTAAGTGTTGTAATAATGTATGAATGTTTGCACTACCTGGCTTTAATTCTCGCAGAACAGTATTTTCAGAACGATACACATTTGATACATTTCCCCCTGTAAGCTTTTCTTCGTTGGCGTAGTTTGACATATAATCCCCTCCAATATAATTATATTGTAACACTTCAGAATAAGGGATGTAATCGTATTCAAATGGTATGTGTGTTCATTTTAAAGTGAAATCCGCACATACTAAAATCAATTATTTACGAATGTATAATCAATTTAATTTGTCAGTTATTTTCAAAAAAGATTGTACATTTTATTTTAATGTGCTATGATAGTCCCAGTTGAATAGTTAAATTAAGCAATCCATATGTTATCAAGTGCTGAAAACGAACGAGAAAAAGTATGTGAGAACTAGTTTATGTTTCGTATTTGATAATGTGTGGATTCTTTTTTTAGACAGGAAGACTAAAAACTTAAAAATTTGTATTTTCTTAGGAGGAAATAATCATGGCAGTAACAGGACAAGTAAAATGGTTTAACAACGAAAAAGGCTTCGGTTTCATCGAAGTTCCAGGCGAAAACGATGTATTCGTACATTTCTCTGCAATCGAAACTGAAGGTTTCAAATCTTTAGAAGAAGGTCAAAAAGTTAGCTTCGAAATCGAAGAAGGTAACCGTGGACCTCAAGCTAAAAACGTAATCAAACTATAATTTTATAGTTTATTATGGAAAAAAGGGATGGCTGCTGCCATCCCTTTTTTGTTGTAATATACGATGGAAAAGTATACAAAACGAAGAAGAGTAAAAGGCCTTCCGAAATGGAAGGCCTTTTACTCTTCTGTTCCAATCTTTTTCTTTTCGCGTTTCTTACATTCAGGGCATTTCGATTTTCGGAAAGGCTTTGCGAAGAATAGTAGAATGAAAAATAGTCCGAATATAATGCTGGATGAGTTTTTCACGATCACAATGCTACTATTTTTCATTTGAATCGTTGGTTGCACTTCTTTTTCTTCCATAGTAGACCTCCATATATTGGATTTATTTTTTAATTATAGCAAAGTTAATTGTCGTAATGATGCGAAATGAGGAAGTGGTTGTAAATATTTATAGATAGTATAAATACATTTTGTATCGGTTTTTTATCGATAAATCACTATATTGTTATTTTATAATTTAAAAGATATTTGATAAATGATAAAGTATTGTAAAAAAGCGGAATCTGTAAACCATTTCCTTTTCATAGATGCTAAAATTATATATGCAGCTGCTAATATAAATGGAAAAAAGGAGACAGTAGAATATGGAAAGTAAAGTAGAACGTTATGTCGAAAACTATGTGGTAAATAAAAATACAATGGCCTTACTTCCTGTTATTTTAAGTGAGAAGAAAATTGTTACACGAGTTGTTGAGAGGGAAGATTCCTTTTTCGTATTTCAAAAGCCTCTAGATATTATAGAAAGAAGTTGCCGCAAGCATGGTTCTAGTTTCTTAGGTAGAAAAGAAGGAACGAAAGAGTTAACTCATATTACGCATAAAGCACCGATTGCGATTAGTCCGACAGATCAACTTTATTTTTTCCCCACTTATTCATACTCTAGAAAAGAGTGCGCTTGGTTGTCTCATTTTTATATTGAAAGTAATAAAGAATCAAAGGACGGAAATATTATTGTTAGATTTATAAATGGCTTTGCTGTGAAATTAGAAATATCAAAAAGTAGTTTTGAAAATCAACTAAATCGTACGGCAAAATTGCGTACTGAATATGAAGATCGTAGGAAAAAACAAGGAAACCCTTGTTTTAAAGAGATAGATCAAAGGGATGAATCAACATTAAGGCCAGCTTATGAGAAAGTGTATTTTGTTAGAGAAGAGGATGTATGAGAGGAAAAGGATGGGGTGACTCATCCTTTTTTTGATTTTATCCCGCTTTAATGGGCAGTAAGACCCCCACCTCCAAATTCAGCGAAAGCAAAGAAGTTAGGTGGGGGATGAAGAAAACCCCCACTGATTAAAGTATCACTTTATTATATATATCGTCACGCTGTAAGTTTCATAAACGAAACAAGAAAAATTTGGAAAGTTTTGTTCTTTAGTAGTTTGGAATGGTGTAAAATTACATTAACAGTGTAATTTTACTTCATACATTTATTGCACTGTTAATATACATCATTTTACATTAGTGGCATACATAATATTGCTTACCTTATTGTATAAAAAGGAGATGGTATGTTGAAAAGGACTATGTTATTTTGGGCGCAATATATTCTTGTTTTGCCTATACTATTGCTTACCTTTATGTTTACTGGTTTGTTGGTAGTCAGTTAATGATAGGGGCTGACAAACAATATTTTATTTTTACGCCTAAAAATGCAACAGAATATAGTCAAATTAGTGAAATTGATAAATTCCTATTTTCTTTTTCAATTCAACCAGCTGTCACCATAGTATTTCTACTATCGATCGTGTATGTACTGACACTTTTTGTTTTTCAAATTATGGAATGCAAGAAGCAAAGAAAGATATTACACAGCTTGCAATATATGATTCTTATCCCAATTTTTCTTTACGTGTGGTTAGGAACGATGAAGTTTTCCGCAGTTGATTTAACGTGGATAGATAATTGGAAAGATTATCTTATATTCACTCCTGCAACTATAACGAATGAGCAAGGTATATATATGATTGATAAGTTTCTATACAAATTTCGAATGTTACCTATTCGGAGTACATTAATAATACTATCTTTTATATACATGTTGATCCTAATTGTGATTGACAGTGTACGTTTGTTAAAAAATATAAGGGATAACCAATAGAAAAGGATCATTGTTTGAAGGTAAATGATCCGCTGCTACTTATTTTTGTATAGGTAGAAATAACCTTACATGCAGTAGGATTATTCTTATGAAAAAGACTAATTATTACTTTCTCTATTTTCTTCTTTTTTATAATAGTCATTGAGTGATAATCTGGACACATTGTCTAAATTGACTTCATATCCTGTCGAATATTGATAGATTATCATAGCATAATAATGAAGGAATTCTAATGAAAGATATGGAAACTTAATAATTACATCTCCATATGTCGTATCTACCATTTCCTCTTTCATATAAGCAATGATACAGTAGGGGTAGTACTTAGAGTAAAGGGGTAAAGTGTAGAATGGATTTTCAGACAATCAAAGAGTATTTTTCACCAGAAAATATGGATCATATTGTTGAAAGTTATAAAGCGTTCGGACCACTTCTTGGTATTGGTTTACCGATGATAGAAGCGTTGATTCCGGCATTGCCACTCATCGTATTTGTACTGGCGAATGCTGTTGCATTTGGATTTTGGCTCGGTTTTCTTTATTCCTGGCTTGGATCAGTAATGGGTGCCTTGCTTGTCTTTTTCATAATCCGCCATTTTGGCCGCAGCCGTTTCTTTTCTTTTGTAAATAAGCATGAGAGAGTACGAAAGGCAATGGGATGGATTGAAAGGAAAGGATTCGCACCAATTTTCGTCATCTTTTGTTTTCCGTTTACACCGTCTGCGCTTATAAATGTTGTCGCTGGTTTATCTCGCATTAGTGTAAAACAGTTTGGCCTTGCACTCGCGTTCGGAAAACTTGTGATGATTTTTATTTTAACGTATATCGGTCATGATTTAATGTCATTTATTCATAATCCGGTGAAATCAGTCATTGTAGTGATTGGTATTTTTATTTTATGGTATGTCGGCAAGAAAATCGAAGTAAAGTTAGAACTACATTAAGAATAGTCTTCTTTGTAAAGGAAAGCTTCATTATTAAAGGATAAGGGGAGAAGCGGATGAAGAAAACTTTGAAAAAAGAAGGCATAGAGTGGATACGAACAATTTTAATTGGTGTATTATTAGCTGTATTTTTTCGAACGTTTTTCTTTTCAACGTACGTTGTAGAGGGGAAGTCAATGATGCCGACATTGCAAGATGGCAATATGCTCGTTGTAAATAAGGTGAGTTATCAAGTAGGGGACTTGAACAGGTTTGATGTTGTTGTGTTTCATGCGAATAAAAAAGAGGACTATGTAAAACGAATTATCGGTTTACCTGGGGATCAAATTGAATATAAGCATGATAAACTATATATAAACGGACAATTCTTGGATGAACCTTATTTAGAGACGTATAAGAAAGAGATAAATGGACGACAACTAACAGGTGATTTTAAACTAGAAGAGTTAACGAAAGAAAAGTCGGTACCACCTGGATATATTTTTGTAGTAGGCGATAACCGCCTCGGAAGCTGGGATAGTAGACACTTTGGATTTGTAAAAGCTGATACAGTTGTCGGTAAAGTTGATTTACGATATTGGCCAATTAAAGAGGTGCAAACGAATTTTTCAAAAGGTTGATATAATAGATAGAAGTATAGTAAAAGACAAACTACTCCGTTTGTCTTTTTTCGTGTCCTATAATACAATTATAGTAGCAAACTAACGTTCGTTATGTAAGTGAAAGGTGGGGTTACATGTCACTTCGATTTGTGATTGGTAGAGCGGGAAGTGGAAAAAGTACACTTTGTTTACACGAAGTGCAAGAAGAGTTAAAGCAGCGCCCAAGAGGGGAAACAATATTATATCTTGTGCCAGAACAGATGACATTCCAAACGCAGCAGGCGTTAATTGGTAGTGAGGATGTTAGAGGTTCTATTCGGGCACAAGTTTTTAGTTTTTCACGGTTAGCGTGGAAGGTACTGCAAGAAGTTGGCGGAGCGAGTCGTCTTCACATTGATGAAGCGGGCGTACATATGCTACTTCGTAAAATTGTAGAGTCTCGTAAAGATGGGTTATCAGTGTTCCAAAAAGCAGCGGAGCAAAACGGTTTCTTTGAACATCTTGGTAGTATGATTGCGGAGTTTAAACGTTACAACGTGACGCCATCTAACGTATATGAAATGTGGCAACAATTAGATGCACATAGTAGCAGTGCCGAACAAAAGCTATTAGCGAATAAAGTGTATGATCTACAACTATTATATGATGATTTCGAACGTGCTTTAATCGGAAAATATTTAGATTCAGAAGACTACCTGCAATTGCTAGTGGAAAAGCTTTCGCAATCTGAATATGTAAATGGGGCTGAAATTTATATAGATGGATTCCATTCGTTCTCACCGCAAGAACTAGAAATTGTAAGACAGCTTATGATTTGCGGAGCGAGAGTTACGATCACGTTAACGATAGATGAAAAAACGTTAGCGCAGCCAGTAAATGAACTAGATTTATTTTATGAAACGACATTAACGTATGAAAAAATAAAGCAAGTGGCGCGTGAAGAGAAGATAGAAATTGAAAAAACGATTCCACTTATGGAACAACCACGTTTTCATTCGCAAGCATTAGCGCATTTAGAAACGCATTATGAAGCGCGTCCGAATGAAAAGTTTCACGGGGAAGCAAGTGTAACGATTCATACAGCAGCGAATTTACGAGCTGAAGTAGAAGGTGTTGCCCGTGAAATTCGTAGACTTGTGGCGGATGAAGACTACCGTTACCGAGATATTGCGGTTCTTCTTCGTAATGGGGAAAGTTATTACGATGTGATGCGAACGTTATTTACAGATTATAATATCCCGCACTTCATCGATGAAAAACGCCCGATGTCACATCATCCGCTAGTAGAATGTATTCGTTCTGCACTAGAGATTATTAGCGGGAATTGGCGTTATGATGCAGTGTTTCGCTGCGTGAAAACAGAGCTTTTATATCCATTAGACGTAAGAAAAGAAACGATGCGCGAAGAGATGGACGAGTTTGAAAACTACTGTTTAGCGTACGGTGTACAAGGAAAGAGATGGACTTCAGAAGATCCGTGGATGTATCGCCGCTATCGATCTCTTGACGATACAGATGGGATGATTACAGACAGTGAACGTGAAATGGAAGAGAAAATAAATCGACTACGCGATGTTGTAAGAACGCCTGTTATTCGTATGCAAAAAAGATTGAAGCGTGCGGGAACAGTTATGCAAATGTGCGAAGCTGTTTACTTATTTTTAGAAGAGCTTGATGTTCCGAAAAAACTAGAAGCATTACGTATTCGTGCAGAAGAGAGCGGAGATTTCTTATTCGCAACAGATCATGAGCAAGTATGGGAAGAAGTAATGAGTCTTTTTGATACGTTCGTTGAAATGCTTGGCGAAGAGAAAATGTCACTTTCTATGTTTACAGACGTTATATCGACAGGTCTTGAGGCACTTCAATTCGCAAACATTCCGCCGTCATTAGACCAAGTGTTAATTGCGAATATCGATCGTTCTAGATTATCAAATGTGAAAGCAACATTTGTGATTGGCGTGAATGAAGGTGTGATTCCGGCAGCACCTATGGATGAAGGGATGCTGTCTGATGAAGAAAGAGATGTTCTTAGTGCTGCAGGTATCGAATTAGCACCAACGACGAGACAAACTTTATTAGAAGAACAGTTCGTTATGTACCAAATGGTAACGAGAGCGACTGAGAAATTATATATTTCTTGTCCGCTAGCAGATGAAGAAGGAAAGACGTTACTTGCGTCTAGCTTTATTAAGAAAATAAAAAGAATGTTCCCTGATGTGAAAGATACATTTATTACGAATGACGTAAATGATTTATCACGTTCGGAACAAATTTCATACGTAGCAACGCCAGAAGTAACGTTGTCATATGTAATGCAGCAACTTCAAACGTGGAAGCGATACGGATTTGAAGGGAATTTAGACTTTTGGTGGGACGTATATAACTTCTACGTTACTTCAGATGAATGGAAGCAAAAAAGTAGCCGCGTATTATCAAGCTTATTCTACCGAAATCGTGCGCAAAAGCTAAGTTCAGTTGTAAGTAGAGATTTATACGGAGACACAATAAAAGGAAGCGTCTCTCGTATGGAACTATTTAACCGTTGCGCATATGCTCATTTCGCGCAGCACGGTTTATCATTAAGAGAGCGTGATATTTTCAAGCTGGATGCACCGGATATTGGCGAGCTATTCCATGCAGCGCTGAAGAGAATTGCAGACAGGCTATTACGTGAAAACCGTACTTGGGCGGATTTATCAATAAAAGAGTGTGAGCATCTTTCTGCTTTAGTAATAGAAGAGATTGCACCGTTATTACAAAGACAAATTTTATTAAGTTCAAACCGTCATTTCTATTTAAAACAAAAACTACAACAAATCATTTTCCGTACGTCAATCATTCTTCGTGAGCACGCGAAATCAAGTGGTTTCGTACCAGTTGATTTAGAAGTGCCATTCGGTATGGGCGGTACAGGATCACTTCCGCCAATGGAATTCTCATTACCAAATGGTGTGAAGATGGAAGTAGTTGGCCGTATTGACCGTGTTGATAAGGCAGAAGATGAAAGTGGTACGTTCCTACGTATTATTGACTATAAATCAAGCTCAAAAGCGTTAGACTTAACGGAAGTGTATTACGGATTGGCACTTCAAATGTTAACGTATTTAGATGTTGTTACTTCAAATGCACATACGTGGATGAAAAAAGGTGGCACGGCTTCACCGGCTGGTGTACTGTACTTCCATATTCATAACCCGATCGTTGAGATGAAAGGTGACGCATCTGAAGCGGAAATTGAGAAAGAAATTTTAAAGAAATTTAAAATGAAAGGACTCGTGCTAGGCGATGCTGATGTTGTTCGTTTAATGGATAACAAACTTTCAACAGGAAGCTCTGATATTATTTCTGCGGGTCTGAAAAAAGACGGTAGCTTTAGTGCTCGTTCGAGCATTGCAAGTGAACAAGAGTTTAACGTATTGCAAAAATACGTACACCATACGTTTGAAAATATCGGAAAAGATATTACAGAAGGTGTTATCGATATTGCTCCTTACAAAAAGGGGAATAAAGCGGCATGTACGTTCTGTAACTTCAAATCTGTTTGTCAGTTCGATGAATCACTTGAAGATAATCAATTCCGTACGCTAAAAGATATGAAAGATAGCGAAGCGATGGAGAAAATTAGAGAGGAGGTTGGCGGAGAATGATTGAAAATTGGCCTGAAAAACCAGAAGGTAGTCAGTGGACAGATGACCAGTGGAAAGCGGTTGTAGCGAACGGACGTGATATTTTAGTCGCAGCAGCAGCTGGATCAGGGAAAACAGCAGTATTAGTTGAACGTATTATTAAAAAGATTATAAGTGAAGAAAATCCAGTCGATGTCGACCGCCTGCTCGTAGTAACATTTACGAATGCAGCGGCGCAAGAGATGAAAAATAGAATTGGGGAAGCGTTAGAAAAAGTATTAATTGATGAGCCAAGCTCTCAGCACGTAAGAAAGCAGCTGAGCTTATTAAATAAAGCATCTATTTCGACGATTCATTCCTTTTGTTTACAAGTAATTAGAGGATACTACTACATGCTTGATGTTGATCCTCGTTTCCGCATTGCGAATCAAACAGAAAATGAATTATTAAAAGAAGAAGTGTTAGATGACATATTAGAAGCAGAGTATGGAATTGAAGATAATACGATATTCTTTGAACTCGTTGATCGTTATACAAGTGATCGTAGTGATGATGACTTACAGCGTATGATTTTAGCGCTTCATACAGAATCAAGAGCGCATCCAAATCCGGAAAAATGGCTCGATAAATTAGTAGAAGCATACGACGTAGAAGGAAAGACAATTGAAGATTTAGTGTATGCTTCTTACTTATTAGAAGATGTGAAATTCCAGCTTGAAACAGCGGAACAGCATATTCGTAAAGCGACTGAACTCGCAATGCTTCCTGACGGCCCGGCGCCTCGCGTTGAAACCCTGCAAGCTGATGCAGTTTTACTTGGAACGTTATCATCAGCTGCTCATGAATCGTGGACAAGTGTGTATGAAGCTATGCAAAACGTATCGTGGCAAACGTTAAAACGTATTAAGAAAAGTGATTACAACGAAGATATTGTAAAACAAGTAGATTCTCTTCGTAATAAAGCGAAAGATGAAGTGAAGAAATTACAAGAAGAGTTATTTAGCCGCAAACCTGAAAGTTTCTTACGAGATTTTCAAGATATGCATCCTGTATTAGAAAAGCTTGTTCAACTTGTAAAAGTATTTACAGAGCGCTTCCAAGCGATGAAGCGAGATAAAGGAATGGTCGATTTCACCGATTTAGAGCATTTCTGTTTACAAATTTTAAGTGAACAAAGTGAAAATGGTGAGATGAAGCCATCAGCAGTAGCGCTTCAATATCGTAATAAATTTGCTGAAGTACTAGTCGATGAATATCAAGATACGAACTTCGTACAGGAATCCATTATTAAATTCGTAACGAAAGATTCTGAGAGTGAAGGGAACTTGTTCATGGTAGGTGACGTGAAGCAGTCGATTTATCGTTTCCGACTAGCAGAACCAGGTTTATTCTTAGGAAAGTATAAACGCTTCACACAAGAAGGATCGGGCGGCGGAATGAAGATCGACTTAGCGAAAAACTTCCGTAGTCGTCATGAAGTGTTAGCAGGTACGAACTTTATTTTCAAACAAATTATGGGTGAAGAAGTCGGAGAAATCGACTACGATGCAGACGCTGAATTAAAGTTAGGTGCTAGCTATCCAGAAGGTGAAGATGTAGCGGCAGAACTACTATGCATTCAGCAAACGGAAGAAGAAGTGCAAGACGGAGAAGAAGGTGCAGAAGTAGAAAAAGCGCAGCTTGAAGCTCGCCTTATGGCACAGCGCATTAAAGCGATGGTTGATTCAGGTTATGAAGTGTATGATCGTAAAACGGATAGTATGCGCCCTGTACAATACCGCGATTTCGTTATTTTACTTCGCTCTATGCCGTGGGCGCCGCAAATTATGGAAGAGTTAAAGCTGCAAGGAATTCCAGTATACGCTGATCTTGCGACTGGTTACTTTGAAGCGACAGAAGTAAATATTATGATGAACGTATTCCGCGTGATTGATAATCCGATGCAAGATATTCCGCTTGCAGCTGTGCTTCGTTCACCAATCGTTGGATTAAATGATGAAGAACTTGCGACGCTCCGTGCTCACGGAAAGAAAGGTTCGTTTTACGAAGTAATGAGCTCATTCTTAAAAGGGGCACCGCTTGAGGAAGAACAAGAACTACATGATAAATTAGAGTGGTTCTATAATTTACTGCAAGGATGGCGTGAATTTGCACGCCAACAGTCACTTTCTGATTTAATTTGGAAAGTATACGGGGAGACAGGTTATTATGACTTTGTCGGTGGTTTACCGGCCGGAAAGCAAAGGCAAGCAAACTTGCGTGTACTTTATGACCGCGCAAGACAATACGAAGCAACATCGTTTAGAGGATTATTCCGCTTCTTACGTTTTATTGAACGTATTTTAGAACGCGGTGATGATATGGGGACGGCGAGAGCTTTAGGTGAACAAGAAGATGTCGTTCGTATTATGACGATTCATAAAAGTAAAGGACTAGAGTTCCCAGTTGTATTCGTAGCGGGGCTTGGTCGTCGTTTTAATACACAAGACTTAATGAAACGTTTCTTACTGCATAAAGACTTCGGTTTCGGTTCACAATTTATCGATCCTCGTAAACGTATTAAATATACGACATTATCGCAACTTGCGATTAAGCGTAAAATGAAAATGGAATTAATTGCGGAAGAAATGCGCGTATTATATGTAGCGTTAACGCGTGCAAAAGAGAAGTTAATTTTAATCGGAACGGTTAAGGATGTAAATAAGGAAATGGAAAAATGGCTTGATGCGAGGGAGCATAGTGAATGGTTATTACCAGATCATATACGTGCCGGAGCGTCATGTTATTTAGACTGGATTGCACCTTCATTATATAGACATCGTGATAGTGAAATGCTTCTTGAATTAGGACAAGGAAGCATTCCGGGTGAAATTTATGACTATGACACGAGTTGGAAAGTCGAAGTTGTAGACGGTAGCACGTTACTTGCGCCAGAACCGGTTCAAGAAGAGAAACAAGAATTACTAGAAGCACTTCGTGAGAAAAAAGCTGTTCCCCTGCAAAGTGAACGAAAAGAAGAAGTGTATGACAGATTAATGTGGAAGTACGGATATGAGGAAGCAACATCTCACCGTGCGAAACAGTCTGTTACAGAAATAAAGAGAAATTATCAATCTGAAGAAGGTAGCGATAACGCCTTTATTAAAAAAATGCGTGCGCCAATTAAAACACGTCCTCGTTTTATGGAGAAAAAAGGATTAACATACGCTGAAAGAGGTACGGCAGTTCATGCTGTCATGCAACATGTTGATTTGAAGAAGCCGATTACAGAAGAAGTGATTCGGGAGCAAATTAGTGGCATGGTTAATAAAGAACTATTAACATTCGAACAAGCCGAAGAAATAGCAATCGAAAAAGTCATTTCATTCTTTGACAGTGATCTAGGTAAAAGGGTATTAGCGGCGAAAAGTGTTGAGCGTGAAGTACCATTTACGATGATGCTTGCAGCAGAAGAAGCATATCAAGATTGGCAAGGGCAGAGCGGGGAATCAATTCTTGTCCAAGGGGTTATCGACTGTATGATTGAAGAGGAAGACGGTATTACTTTAATCGACTTTAAAACAGATACGATTGAAGGGAAGTTCCCAGGCGGATTTGAGCAAGCAAAACAAATTTTAGAAGATCGATACAAAGTACAGCTTTCGTTATATGCAAAGGCACTTGAGAAAAGCTTGCAACATCCTGTGAAAGAGAAATGTTTATACTTCTTTGATGGTAATCATGTTATCGAAATTGAAGAATAGAGGGACTTGAAAATGGCAACGGAAAAAACGTTAAGAACGTGTGAAAAAGGACATGAATACTACAAAAGTAGCGATTGTCCAACTTGCCCGACTTGTGAGAAAGAGAGAACGCCGAAAGAAGGTTTTCTCTCTCTTCTATCAGCACCAGCAAGAAGGGCATTAGAACATCATGGCATTCGTACTGTAGAAGAACTCTCACGATATAGTGAAAAAGAAATTTCGAAACTGCATGGTATGGGACCTGCATCTATGTCGAAGCTTAGAAAGGCTTTGGAGGAGAGCGGATTATCATTTAAATAAAATGAAACAGTAAACAGTGATTTTTTTGATAATCTTGAATGAGATAAAAGAAAAAAGTAGGAGAATATCTCCTACTTTTTTTACGCTGTTCCGATCTGATCTTGATCGGCCACATCAGAATCAAACGTATTTGTTGCACTAACGCCGCTAAAAGTATTCACGACAAATCCAACATTGGAAGCTCCGGATCCATTATAAGCTTTCGTATTCTCTTTCGGAGATACGTTATAAAAATCCCCTAAATTAAAAGAACCATTACTGTTTTGAACGACGAGATTTCCAACAACGGAAGGCATACCATCCACCTACTTTACTAAGCTTTTTAATTACTATATGAATTATGGAGCGGAAGGTTCATCAGTAATATATTGGCGGATTTGCATAATACGAGAGTTATTGAAAGCATAATCAACATTTCCGATTTGAAAGCAACCAGAATTTAAAAGTGTTCGTAATTCAACGTCATTCACTTCAATAAAAGGACATTCATTGACAATGTTTAATTTTACATCTGTCGTTCGTTTTGGGATTGTGACATGTTCATCTGTAAAAATTTCAAATGCATCTAAGCGACCTTCGTCTTTTATATAACAAGGAATTTCCCGGTGGACGGCAAGAGCCCTACTTTTTAACTCCATTTGATTTGCATCTCCAACTTGAAATACGGCAGTAATCCCTAAAGAAATAATAGAAACATTTTGGACAACAGACACATGATGTAACATAATTTCTCAGTCTCCTTAACCTGGAGTAGGAGGGACATCTGTTACTAACGGTACAAACGGACCCTCTGTTACAGTTTCAAATGGTGTATCAAGAATAGAAGATAGAATGAGGAGATTCGCATCCCCAATTAAAAAGAGTGCAGATGACGATACACCGTTCATTTTAATCTGTCCGACTTTTAATTCACGATTTACAACGTTAAGATTCATACATACTTACTCCTTTCGGAAATTGCCCGGTATGTGTTGAATAAAAGAGAGGAAGGCTTTGTCGATATCATGTTTCATTGCTTGAATAATGATATCTCGTAAATAGTCTGGATCTGTTGAAATCCCTTCATATGATTGCGCTTGTGTTAAATAATAAGGAAGTCTATGCTCCATCTGTTTTTTTATGTCATCAACCATCATTTGTCGATACATTTCATCGAGCGGCGTTCTCTCTTCTTGTTCAAAATGGAGAATCCGATTATATGCTTCTTCATCTAAGTAACGATGCATTTCTTGAAGAATCCCTTGGTAAAAGTCTGGATTTGTGTCAGTCTCAGGGTTGACCTTCAAAGTTTCTGTATCTACTTGGAAATCTTCAATTTGCTGTCCTTTTGCTGAAAATGGGTTTAAACCAATATTTAAAGTGCCATTTAAGTTTTCTACTTTTAATTGATCGAATTTGTATTCCACTTTTCCTACAGAAGAGGAGGGGCGATTTTTTAATTCGTTAAGCTCTTCTTGGAGTTGACGCACTTGTTCTTCTAAATTCAGGATGGCTGCTTGCTGTGTTTGAAGAGCTTGCTGAAGTTGGTGTAAGTAAGTATATATATCTTGATTCATTTGTGAAACCTCCTTTTCAATAGGGAGGGTAAATATATTCCTGCTATATATTTATGACAAGGATGTCTTAAGAAGAACTAGTTGATGGTTTGATAGAAATAATTTGTCCTTTCGCCTGTAATGGGCGAAGGGGTTCTGTAAATCCGCCAGTATTTGAGAACTTAGATAGAGCTTTAATACTTCCAGCAGTACCGATTTGAAATACAGAAGAGGTTGTAATGCTATCAATTTTAATGCTGTTAATGATGATGCTTTGGTTTACGTAAAAATTCAATGCAATCGCCTCCTCTAAGTTGAACCAATTATCGCTTGATCAATTACATCGGAGTCATTAACAGTCGTTGCGCTTTGATAATTGTAGACAGAAACGTTATCTCCAACATTAAAAGAGCCGGCCCCGGCGAAAGCGCGTGAATAACTAATAGGCCTAATTGCAAATACATCTCCAATATGAAAAATACCACTTGATCCAATATTGACGATACGAATATGTCCGACCATAGCTGGCATACAAAACACCTTTCGTTTTTAAAATTTTCTTTTCTACTATTGTATGGGCGTTTTCAATAAAATGTGTGTTTTTTTGAAATAAAAGAAACACACGCGTTATTGCGTGTGTGTATCGAGTGTTTGATTAGGGTGAAAATCCGTATGTACATGCCAAATTGCATTTAAGAGCCTGTCCAGTTCTTGGCTACAATCCACTGTTTTTTGAGAAGTCATTCCATAGCGTTCAGCAAAATAAATCATTTTTTCACGTTTTTTTTCAATCGCTTGCTCAAACATTGAAATCGGCTCCATCTCTAAATGAAATTTTTAGTATATATGTAGTACATATTATACAAAAATCCCATAAAAAAGAAATACTTTCGCTAAAAAAAGTAAATTTTCTACATTTTATGTCAAATGTAAAGGAGTAACGAATAGGATAGGGGAAGAATATTGTAAAAATTAGCGTGCATGAGAAGGTTTTTTTCTTACGGATGCGAATACAATTAAAGGGTATGAGTTTTAGGATGGAGAGTGGAAATATTGCGTTTGGTAACGGCAAAAAAAGATGAAAAGGTATTTGTAGGTATTGTGGATGAAGAAGAAAAAAAGGTATTGCACTTAAGAGAAGCGCAAAGGCAAAAGGGGGAAAAGGTTACAATCCCCATTACAATGCTAGAGTATATTGAAAGAGGGACCACATGCTTTGAGAAAGTATGTGAAATTGTAAATTGGGCAAAAGAGCATGGGGAAACCGCGTATTATCCGTTAACTGAGGTGAAAATATTAGCACCGATTCCAAGGCCAAGGAAGAATATTCTTTGCGTTGGAAAAAACTATCGTGAGCATGCGATAGAAATGGGCGGAGTAGAATCCATTCCGGAAAATATAATGATCTTTACGAAAGCGCCAACGACAGTTATTGGCATGGATGAAAAAATTAATAGTCATCCCCACGCAACGAATGAACTAGACTATGAAGGAGAACTAGCTATCATCATCGGTAAGCGAGGGAAGCAAATAAAAAAAGAAAAAGCGCTTGAGCATGTGTTTGGTTACACCATTATAAATGATATAACTGCTCGCGACATTCAAAGGAAGCATAAACAATTTTTCCTTGGAAAAAGTTTCGATACATTTTGTCCGATGGGACCGTATTTAATTCATAAATCAATGATTGAAACGCCAAATGCGTTACACATTGAAACGGTAGTAAACGGAGAAGTAAGGCAAACTTCAAATACAAATAAAATGATTTTTTCAATAGAAGAAATTATTTCAACGATAAGTAAAGGCATGACGTTAGAACCAGGAGATATTATCGCAACAGGAACGCCGGCTGGAGTCGGAAAAGGTTTAACACCACCGAAGTTTTTACATGCTGGTGATGAAGTTGTCATTACAGTAGAAGGCATTGGTACTTTGCGAAATGTAGTGAAATGAAAAAAGAGCTATCTTATCGAAGATAGCTCTTTTTTATGGTCTTGGGTTATAGAGGTAATCAATAATAGAAAAAATGTAAAGACCAATGAATGCAAGTGTACAAATGCCAAATAGTATAACGGTAAGTGCACTTTTTTCTCGTCCAAAACCAATGATGGTAAGAATAACAGCAGTCCAAAATGATGCTTTCAGTAGTGTGAATGTAGTAGAAGTTGAGTAGTTAATAAGCAATGTTGTGGAAAGTAGGAAGCCAAAGAATGTAACTAAAATAAAAGATGTAGCCAAATAGTTAATATGTTTGCCGTACCTTAATAACATATCGAATCTCCTTTACAATTTTAAAAGGCAGAAAATTACAACTTTATTTTAGTATAAATCAATATAAAAAGAAAGAGGTTGTCCCAACATGTAGGACAACCTCTCTATTATTACGATAATACCGCTTTAATTTTTTGGAATGCCCACTCTAAATCTTCTTCAGAGATTACTAGAGGTGGTGCGATACGAATTACATTTTCGTGTGTTTCTTTACATAATAGACCAGCTGCTTTTAGTTGTTCACAGTAAGGACGAGCTGGCTCGTTTAATTCGATACCGATGAATAACCCTTTACCACGAACTTCAGTGATCATTGGGTTATCAATCTCTTTTAATTGCCCAACTAATTTTTTACCTAATTGAAGAGAACGCTCTGTTAATTTTTCTTCTTCTAACACTTCAAGAGCTGCGATAGAAACAGCACATGCAAGTGGGTTACCACCGAATGTAGAACCGTGAGAACCTGGCTCGAATACGCCTAAAATGTCGCGGTTTGCTGCTACGCAAGAGATTGGGAATACGCCGCCGCCAAGTGCTTTACCAAGTATGTACATGTCAGGAGTTACATTGTCCCAATCACAAGCAAATACTTTACCAGTACGGCCTAAACCTGTTTGGATTTCATCTGCTACAAATAAAACGTTTTCTTTTTTACATACTTCAAGAGCTTCTTTTAAGTAACCAGCTGGTGGGATGTTAATTCCTGCTTCACCTTGGATTGGCTCTAAAATGAATGCAGCTGTATTTGGCGTAATAGCAGCTTTTAACGCTTCTAAATCACCGTAAGGAATTACGATAATGCCAGGAAGCATTGGACCGAATCCACGCTTGTACTCTTCGTTTGAAGACATAGAAACAGCACCCATTGTACGGCCGTGGAAGTTATCTTCGCAAACGATAATTTCAGCACGGTTTGCTTCTACTTTCTTCACATCATAAGCCCAGCGGCGAGCTGTTTTAATTGCAGTTTCAACAGCTTCTGCACCTGTATTCATTGGAAGTACCATTTCTTTATTAGTTAGTTTCGCAACTTTTTCGTACCAAGGACCTAATTGATCGCTATGGAAAGCACGAGAAGTTAACGTAACACGATTAGCTTGGTCAATTAAAGCGTTAATAATTTTTGGGTGACGATGACCTTGGTTTACTGCAGAATATGCACTTAATAAGTCCATATAGCGGTTTCCTTCAGGATCTTCTACCCAAACGCCTTCTGCTTTAGAAATAACGATTGGAAGTGGGTGATAGTTATTTGCCCCGTATGTGTCTGTAAGTTCGATAATATCCTTAGTTTGAATCATGATTGTTCCCCCTTTTGTTATTACAAGAAGTTTGTAAATACTCTAAATATTATAGCATTTAAATGTAAAAAAGCGAAACATTTCCTGAAAATAAATGAACATGTTATCATATAGAGTGAAAAAGTGTGAAAAGAGGAGGTAAGGGATACGATGGTACATATGCATATTACAGCATGGGCGTTAGGTTTAATTTTATTCTTCGTTGCGTATTCACTTTATTCAGCAGGGAGAAAAGGTAAGGGTGTACATATGGGGCTTCGTCTAGTGTATATCTTCATTATTGTGACAGGATTCATGTTGTACATGAGTATTGTGAAGACAGCAACAGGTAGCATGCACATGTGGTACGGCATGAAAATGTTAGCTGGTATTTTAGTTATCGGTGGAATGGAAATGGTTCTTGTAAAAATGAGCAAAAACAAACCAACAGGGGCGGTTTGGGGCTTATTTATTGTTGCGTTAGTAGCGGTAATATACTTAGGACTAAAATTACCACTTGGCTGGTACGTATTTAAATAAAAATAAAACCACCTTATAATCTCAAATATTTGGGAGATAAGGTGGTTTTTTTATTTTATGTCGCATCGATATGCAACTCTTCTCCGTTTGCTTTCGTAAAACGAAACATGTTTTTATTTGACGTAGCGTGACGAACGAAATGGTGCTGCAGTGTACAAATCATCTCTTCGTTATCGAACAAAAGAATATTTACTCCTTCGCGCGTTTCCTCTTTCGGTAAGAAAGATAAATAATTATGACAATACATGCAATCATATAAAGAGTAATGAAGTGATTGCAATGATTCGGTTAATAACGTAAAGACAGAGTCAGGTAATTCCTCAAGCCATTCCGTATAGCTAAGAAGTAATTTCTTTCGAATTCTTATCATTTCCCCGTTTTGCAGGTGGTGCTGTTCGTTTGCGATTTGTAATACATCTTGTTCGTAGAAACGAGCTGGTAGCCAGTTGTTGTTATATAAAATCTCAAAGCCATCTTCGGCAATATCTTCTAATAAAAATGCTTCATCATTTTCATCATCAAAGAATACCCATTCATTGTTTATATATTCTACATTACCGACTGTAT
This sequence comes from Bacillus cereus group sp. BfR-BA-01309, assembly GCF_022664315.1. NCBI lineage: Bacteria > Bacillati > Bacillota > Bacilli > Caryophanales > Bacillaceae > Bacillus > Bacillus cereus group sp. BfR-BA-01309. Next base: position 135,761 of record NZ_JAKUHE010000009.1, on the reverse strand, counting down.
GAGCGCGAGGTTGGTTATATAAAATATGGTTACGTTGTATCATACACGATTTCTCCTTTATGAAAAGTAGTTATTTCTGTTATAGACAGTTCGTGCATTCTTTATAACTAGACACATCTAGACATAGGTGGGCATACAATAAAACACGTTTTACTGAGTGAAAATGCTATTCCATATGTGGATAGTAGGTTATCGTCAAGTTTTTCGTTTTTTGATCCGCACCTTGTAGGGTGGGGATTACTGCTCGTTTAGGAAAAGAAATAGGATGGAAGGATGATTTATATGTGCGGGATTACAGGATGGGTGGATTATAAACGCTCATTAGAAGGAGAACGGGACGTCGTTACGAAAATGGCTGAGACGTTAGCAAAACGTGGCCCAGATGATAATAAAGTTTGGATTAAAGGCAATGTCGCATTTGGGCATAAACGGTTAATCGTTGTGGACCCTGAGGGCGGGAAACAACCGATGACTTGTTTAAAAGATGAAACGAATTATGCAATTTGTTATAACGGTGAACTGTATAACACAGAGGATATTCGAAAGGAATTATTAAGAAGAGGATATACGTTCAAAGGGCATTCTGATACGGAGGTACTATTAGCGTCGTATATGGAATGGAAAGAAGAATGTGTCGATCATTTAAACGGTATATATGCGTTTGCCGTATGGGATGAACAGAAAGAACAAGTATTTATTGCGCGAGATCGATTAGGTGTAAAACCGCTATTTTATAAATATGATAGTGGGCGATTACTATTTGGTTCAGAGTTAAAAGCGATATTAGCTCATCCTGATGTGAAGGCAGAAGTAACGTTAGAAGGATTATCCGAAATATTCGGCCTTGGACCATCTAGAACACCTGGTCACGGTATTTATGCTGGTATAAAAGAATTACGTCCAGGTCATGCGATGACATTTTCAAAGAACGGTTTATGTATATGGAGATATTGGAATGTAGAAAGTAAAAAACATGAAGACTCCTTTGAAGAAACAGTAGAGAAAACGCGCTTTTTATTACAAGATGCGATTACAAGGCAGCTCGTTTCTGATGTACCACTATGCACTTTTCTATCAGGTGGTGTAGATTCGAGCGCGATTACAGCAATTGCTGCGAAAGAATATGCAAGGTCAGGAAAAGGGCAATTACACACATATTCTGTTGATTATGAAGATAATGATAAATACTTTAAAGCGAATGCATTCCAACCAAATTCAGATGCGCCATTTATTCATTTAATGACGGATACGTTTGAAACGATTCACCATCGCTGCGTCATTTCAAATGAACAATTAGCGCAGTATTTAACAGAAGCTGTACTCGTTCGTGATTTGCCTGGTATGGCAGATATCGATTCGTCATTATTATGGTTTTGCCGTGAAATTAAACAAGATTTTGTCGTCGGTTTATCTGGGGAATGCGCAGACGAAATATTTGGTGGTTATCCGTGGTTTTATAGAGAAGATGATTTACAATCGAGTGCCTTTCCGTGGATGCGCTCTACAGAAGCACGTGAACAACTGCTAAAGAAAGAATGGAGAAATAAATTAAATTTACAACAATATGTGCAGCAGCGTTATGAAGAATCCATTCAAGAAGTTCCTATTTTAGAAGGAGAAAGCCCAATTGAAGCAAAGAGACGACAACTATTTTACTTGAACATGGTATGGTTTATGACAACATTATTAGACAGAAAAGACCGTATGAGTATGGGGGCAAGCTTAGAAGTACGTGTTCCGTTTGCGGACCACCGACTTGTCGAATATGCGTGGAATATTCCTTGGGAAATGAAAATGTATAAAAACCGCGAAAAAGGTCTATTGCGTAAAGCGTTAGAAGGGTTACTTCCAAATGACATCTTATATAGAAAGAAGAGTCCATATCCGAAAACGCATAATCCGCACTATACGAAAGCTGTAACAGTATGGCTACAAGATTTATTAACGGATAAAGGATCAATTTTGCACGAGTTATTTGATAAAGAGCAATTGAGCGGCTTGATTGAGTCAGGCGGCAGTGCATTTCAATCGCCTTGGTTCGGTCAATTAATGACGGGGCCTCAGCTTTTAGCTCATTTAGCGCAAATTCACGTTTGGTTTAAAGAGTATGGGGTAAACATTAAGGAATAGAAGAAAAGCGACTTACTTTTATGTAAGTCGCTTTTTATTAAATAAAGTGTCAAATAAAATTCGAAATTATATTAGAAATAATACTTATTTAGAATCATTATTTTGACGTACTTATTATTAGTTGTTATAATTGGAAACAAATGTTCTTGAAAAAGATTCTCATTTATCCCGCTTTAATGGGCAGTAAGACCCCCACCTCAAAATTCAGCGAAAGCAAAGAATTTAGGTGGGGGATCAACTGCCCATAAAAGTCCGATTGGTGAGGGTTAATAATCAGTGGGGGAGGAAGAACCCCCACTGATTAAAGTTTCACTTTATAAAAGTGAGGTGTTATATAGATGACAAAGAAAAAAATAGGTTTACTCGTAATGGCGTATGGAACGCCCGAATCATTAGATGATGTAGAAGCGTACTATACACATATTCGCCACGGGCGTAAACCTTCAGAAGAAGCACTCCAAGACTTAATCGGGCGCTATAAAGCGATTGGCGGAATTTCGCCACTTGCAAAAATTACGAAAGAGCAAGCGCATAAATTAACAGATTCAATGAATAATATATTTACAGAGTATGAATTTACTTGTTACTTAGGATTAAAACATATAGCTCCATTTATAGAAGATGCAGTAGAAGAGATGAAGAAAGATGGAATTGAGCAGGCGATTAGTATCGTATTAGCACCGCATTATTCTACATTTAGCATTAAAGCATATAATGACCGTGCTATTCGTCTTTCGGAAGAAATCGGTGGTCCTGTTATTGAACCAATTGAACAATGGTACGATGAACCGAAATTTATTTCGTATTGGGCAGAGCAAATAAAAGAAACATGTATAAAGATTGAAAACAAAGAGAAAGCTGTCGTAATCTTTTCAGCACATAGTTTACCAGAGAAAATTATTGCAGCAGGAGACCCTTATGTGGAGCAATTGCAACATACAGCGGATTTAATCGCAGCAGCTGCAAATATTCAACACTATACAATTGGTTGGCAAAGTGCCGGAAATACACCGGATCCATGGATTGGACCGGATGTACAAGATTTAACGAGAGATTTATTTGAAGAGCATGGATATGAATCTTTCATATATTGTCCAGTCGGCTTTGTGGCAGAACATTTAGAAGTTTTATATGACAACGATTATGAATGTAAAGTTGTAACTGATGAATTAAACGTAGCATATTTTAGACCAAATATGCCAAACTCACAATCTGTATTTATCGATTGCTTAGCTGAAATTGTTTCTAAGAAAATGAAGGAAATAGTTGACAAGAACTTAGTTTTGAATAATAATTAATTTATAATAATTTTAAATAAATAATAATTCCTAAAAGATAAAGAGGAGGATCCCCCTGATGAATCCAAATAATCGCTTAACAACAAACCAAGGTGCTCCGGTTGGAGATAACCAAAATTCTCGTACAGCTGGTCGCCGTGGACCGGTATTATTAGAAGACTATCATTTAGTAGAAAAACTGGCTCACTTTGATCGTGAACGTATTCCAGAGCGCGTTGTACATGCACGTGGTGCAGGTGCTCACGGTGTATTCGTAACGAAAAACAGCATGAAGCAATATACAAAGGCAGCGTTTTTACAAAATGAAGGAACTGAAACGCCTGTATTTGTTCGTTTCTCAACGGTTATTCATGGTCAAGGTTCTCCAGAAACAGCTCGTGACCCACGCGGATTCGCTGTTAAATTTTATACAGAAGAAGGAAATTACGATATTGTAGGTAACCATTTACCGGTCTTCTTCATTCGTGATGCAATTAAATTCCCTGATATGGTGCATTCTTTAAAACCAGCACCTGATACAAATATTCAAACGCCAGATCGTTACTGGGATTTCATGACGTTAAGTCCAGAATCTACACATATGATGACATGGGTGTTCTCTGATTACGGTACACCAGCAAGCTATCGCGAAATGGAAGGTTTCGGTGTCCATTCATTTAAATGGATTAATGCAGAAGGTAAAATCGTCTACATTAAATATCACTGGAAACCACAGCAAAGTGTACGTAACTTAAGCGCAAAAGAAGTGCAAGAAGTACAAGGGAAAGACTTCAACCATGCAACTCGTGACTTGTTCGATGCAATCGAAAAAGGAAATTATCCGAAGTGGGATTTACACGTACAAGTGATGCAACTAGAAGAAACGGATTCTTTAGATTTCGATCCATTAGATCCGACGAAAGTATGGCCAGAAGATCGCTTCCCATTAATTGAAGTAGGGACAATGACGTTAAATCGTAACCCGAAAAACTTCTTTGCAGAAGTAGAGCAAGTGGCGTTCTCTCCAAGTGCAACTGTAAATGGTATTGAACCATCTGAAGATAAATTATTGCAAGGTCGTTTATTCTCTTATCCAGATACACAGCGTTACCGTCTTGGAGCAAATTATTTACAAATTCCAGTAAACTGCCCGTACGCAGCTGTTCATAATCAACAACGTGATGGTGCGATGCAAATGAATCAAAATCCATCTACAATTAACTACGAACCGAGCCGTCATACTGAAAATCCAGTTGAAGACCCGACTTACCGGGATTCAACTATGAAAGTAGAAGGCTACGTATCTCGTGAAAAAATTGACAAACCAAATGATTTCAAACAAGCAGGTGAGCGTTACCGTTCATTCTCTAAAGAAGAGCAAGATAACTTAATTGCAAACTTAACAAATGACTTAAAAGACGTAAATGAGCGCACGAAATTACTAGCTGTTTGTAACTTCTTCCGTGCAGATCAAGAGTACGGAATGCGTTTAGCGCAGTCTTTAAATGTTGATATTACGCAATATGTAGGGAATGCTCCGAAATAAATAGGAAAAGACGACTGTTTAACAGTCGTCTTTTTGTATGTAAAAGATATTTTACATGCGGGGCGAAAGATGTTAAACTGTTGTCAAATAAGTTTTACATATAAGAGGTGTATTTTGATGGATGTTTTGATTTTTATTATTGCGTTAAGTGTCTTTTTATTTGTAGTGTTTGCTATTATAAAAATGTTTATAGCAATTGGAAAACAAGGTGATGAACGTGCTGCGTTTATAAAAAACAAAGCGATGGCTGAGACGTTTCAAATTGCGATGGGGCTAATGGTACTTGAGATGATCCCGTTTATTTATCATCGTTTTAATGAAACGGTAGGAACGCCGTTTAATCCAGTTCGCTTTTTAGCTGTAATAGCTGTGGCATTTCTTATTATTTTAAGTACGAATAAAAGAAAGTACGGCGATTCGTAAGTTACGCCGGGACAGGGTATTTTTCGGGTTCGCTATGTCGGAATTTGTTGATAAATCGATATGTTGTGTCGAAACGTCGATATATTGAAATAATCGTTGATATATTTAAAAAATCGTCGATATATCCGGAGAATCGCCGATATATTCGTAGCAATACTAGATGGGGTATTTCAAGGCGCAAATATAAACACTATGTAACAAGTCCCTATATTTAATAAAGCTAAATGGCCTGAGTTCTACAGTAGATAGGAACTCAGGCTTTTTTATGCGAAAAATTTATGAAATCTTTTTGGGATAAAACTGAGGACAAGAAAGAGTGCGATTTCGCCTAAAATAGCGACAATGATATTGAATAAGAAGGTGCGAAAATTTGCAGTAATATGATTAAGAATAGCGTATTTCCAATAAGATAAGCTCATGAAAATCACTCCTTGAGGCATTTTTTATAGTATATAAAATTTGTTTTGTAAAAGTGCATGTCTTAGTTTGTAATTTGTAAAAAAACAAAATGATTTCTCAATATAATCTCAACAATTGAGTAAGAATAATATGGAATATATTACCTGACCCCTTGCATAAGAATAGAAAAATTCACAAAACACTTTTTTGAATTAACACAAAATTTACAAAAAACTAATAAATTGTTGAAATAATACAAACGAAAATATATACTCGATATATACTTTTTACAAAAAAAGGATGTGGTGAAGTGGATTACATGTGTACTTAGCTGTATAGGTTTTGTTTATTTTGTGGATTTGAAAAAATTAAGTGAGGAGAAATGTACATGTTTCGATTTATGAAATCACCAATCGGCATAGCGGTTGGGGTAGCGGCGGTTATATTGGCGTCACCGAAAGCGAGAAAGGGACTAAGAAAACTAGCGGTAAAAACAGTATCTGCTTTTCTTGGTGCAAAAGAACAAATGCAAAGTGCTGGTGCAGAAATGGAAGAGGTGTTACCGAAAGTGAAAGAAACGGCACGTAAAGTGGCAGTAAAAACAGTATCACCAATTATTGGAGCAGTAGAAGCGGTTCCAAATACGATTTCTAAATTTCAGGAAAAATGGGCATCTCATATAAATGCATATCATTCCAATGAGAGTGTAGATTACGAGAGCATACCTGTCACTCCTTAAATAGTAAGTGATGTTACTTCATTTACAAGGATAAGGAGGATGATGATGCAGAGTAAATCATTGAAACCGAGATTTATACGATCGTTACCTGGAAGAATTCGAATTGAAATATATAAACTGAAATACAACATGAATTTGGCGAACTTGATAGTAGAACGTTTTCGTGACGTGGAAGGTATTTATCGAGTGAGTCCCTCTATTTCTACAGGAAGAGCCCTTATTACTTACGATATCAACAAGACCTCTCTACATACAATTTGTGAAATAATTAAACTCCTAGAAGAACAAATTACAAAGAATAATAACCTTAATAATATTGAAGAAACGAAGAAAGTAGAAGATTCTTCATCTAGTTTAATTTCTTACGAGAAAAAAGGTGAAGGTGTTCCGTTACCGCTAGCGCTTTCTGTCGTTGGATTAGGTGCTTTCGGTATAAAACAATTATTTATGGGAAGATCTGCTTTAGCTAGAAGCCCAGGACTTTTTTACGTATCAGGTGCTTTATCTGTTGTGACGGGATATCCGTTTCTAAAACGTGGATTCAAAAAAATGGTTGCTAGCAAAAAGGTGAATTCTGATCTAGTGCTTGGTATAGGAACGTTAGCACTAGCACTTGCGCGCGAAAATATTGTCGTGCTAGCGGGACTTAGTCTATTAAACTATTTAAATTGGAAGCGTAGTCAAGCGAACATAAATGAAGAAACAGATTCGTATAAAGAACGAATTTTATCCCCAGAGATTAAAGCATACAGTGAAAAGCAATCGAAATGGGGCATGCTTTTTGGCGGAGCAACATGGGCATTTACGAGAAATCCGTTACGCGGAATGGCGGTCTTATTAGCTGCGAATCCGAAACCGGCTGTTTCGTCTGCTGAGTATGCATGGCGACAAGGAGATCTCGTTGCGAGAGAAAGAGGATACCTTATTCCAAATGAAGGATCGTTATCTCAATTGTCCAGAACGAGAACAATTGTATTTGACGATGTCTCTCGTATATTCCGTAATGAAGAAGCGGAGATTAGCTGTATTTCAGAAGATGAAGGGCAAGTTCTGTGCACGGCAGCCTCATTACTGGAGAAAAGTGAGCATGATTGGAAAGATGAGGTTGTGCAACGAGCGAAGCAAACAGGAAGAACGTTAAGAAAGGCTTTTGAAATCGAGATTGATGAAGAAGGGATAAAAGGTGAAATACAAGGTATCCCATCTTTTGCCGGTAGTAAAGAATTTATAGAACGAAATGGTGTAGATATAAGCCTTTATGAGTTAGAAGCGAAGAGACTGAGCAAAGAAGGATTTAACGTTCAGTTTGTTGCTAAAGGTCAAAAATGCCTCGGATTGTTAGTTGGATCAAAAATAGCAATTGTTCCTGAGTTTGCAAATATCTTTCATAAGTTAAACGAAAATAAATGTGCGATAGCTGTTATGAACAATAGTTTAAATATGAATGAGAGTGTTCTTACGCAATACGGTATTGATACAAGTTGGCAACATAGCGATGTTGTAGAACGTGTAGAGCGTATCCGTTTGAATGGGGAAGAAGTGTTATTTATATGTGAGGAAAAGATTGAATTCCCGTCAATATCTCACTATGAAATGAAAAATGTCTTTCAATCAATGGCGTATGCAAAACGAATCGATTTATTGGTGAGAGAACATTTTCGAGTAGCAAAAATGTGGAATATTGCCGGTGAGATGTTGGCTGTTTGGTCTATATTTACGGCGCCTGTTATCGCTTTATTGGCGAACGCTCTATCTTTAACGTTTTTATCTAGAGCGAAGCGAGTGAGTGAGAAGATTTTTTCTAATGAAGAGATAGTAAATAGGAACGAATCCGCAGCAAGAGAACCTTCTCTGAAATGGTATACACTCTCGCAAGAAGACGTAATAAATGAATTGCAAGTGGAAAAACAGCAAGGATTAAGTGATAGAGAAGTGCAAATGCGACAAGAAAAGTATGGAATGAATAGAATGGAACCGAAGAAGTCTGTCCCTTGGATTGTGTCATTTATGGGGCAATTTAAAGAGTTCACATCGCTTATTTTACTTGGAGCAGCTGGCTTGTCTGTATTATCAGGCGGGGTGTTTGATGGATTGGCAATGGGGACCATTCTTATTGTGAATGCGGTAATTGGAACGCTTCAAGAGCGGAAGGCCGAAAAAGTAGTGGAAGCTTTAAATCAATTTCGTGCGCCGAATTGTATGGTAATCCGAGAAGGAGAAGAAGTAGAAATAGCCAGTAGTGAGCTCGTTCCTGGGGATATTGTCTGTCTTCAGGCTGGAGACCGTGTGCCTGCTGATCTTCGTACTATACATTCTTGGAATTTAGAAGTTAATGAAGCGATGCTAACGGGTGAGTCTTTACCTGTTGAAAAGAAAGAGGATGCTATAGGAGAAGAATGTTCGTTAGCGGAGCGGAATAATATGCTCTTTATGGGGACGTCCGTAACGCGCGGAAAAGCGAGAGCAATAGTAGTGGAAACAGGGATGAGTACAGAGATGGGTTATATGATTTCCTTAATGAAAGGAGAAGAAACAGAGCCTACACCACTCCAGCAAAAGGTGACGTCTATTAGTAAAACATTTATTAAAGGGGCATTTGTAGCTGGTGGTATCGTACTTGTGGCAGGATTACTACGAGGTTTGCCGATTACACAAATGATTACAACATCGGTTGCTCTTACAGCATCAGCTGTTCCAGAAGGTTTGCCGATTATGATTACAATCGCTTTAAGCGCAGGGATATTCCGTATGCAGAAGCAAAATGCACTCGTTCGGAAACTTTCCAGTTTAGAAACGTTAGGCAGAACAACTGTTATTTGCTCTGATAAAACAGGTACTCTTACGAAGAATGAAATGACGGTTAAAGTGATCGCTACGCCAAATCGTGTATGGAGTGTATCAGGTGACGGATATGAACCGGTAGGTAAGATCTCGGATGTAACGTCATCTAAAGTCGCCGCTGCTGTAGAGATGGAAGTAGAAGAAGTGACTTATCATGAAAGTGAAAAGACACCGTTAGAAAATCCAGATTTAGTTCGCGTTCTGCAAATTAGTGTCCTTTGTAACAATAGTAAATTAGAACAAGAAGAGAATCAGTGGATCGTGAAAGGTGACCCGACTGAGGGGGCTTTGTTAAGTTTGGCTTCTAAAGCGGGTGTGTCACATGAAGATATGAAATCATTTGAACGACATCATGAAGAACCATTCGACTCTGAAACGAAAATTATGAGTGTTGTTTGTCAGGAAAATGAATCACTGTATAAGTTTTCGAAAGGATCTGTAGAGGCGATTCTTACTAGATGTAAATGGTATCAACATAATGGTGAAATCTATCCGTTATGTGAACAAGAAAAAGAAGTTATTTTACAACAAAATGAAGGTTTTGCAGAACAGGCGTTACGAGTATTAGGTTTTGCATACAGTGATGGTGAGAAGGATGATCTTATTTTTGTTGGGTTAGTTGGTATGGTGGATCCTCCGAAGCCTGAAGTAGAAGAAAGTATTCGTGAAGCGATTGAACTTGGTGTAAAGCCAGTCATGATTACTGGTGATCATCCAACCACGGCGATCTCTATTGCGAAGCAGACTGGTATTTGGAATCGTGATGATCGTGTTTTAACTGGGATAGAAATTGATAATTTAACAGATGAAGAGCTAAAAAATATCGTGAAAAACACTTCTGTCTTTGCGCGAGTAACACCGGCTCATAAATTACGCATAGTAACTGCATATCAAGCTGACGGTCAAATTGTTGCGATGACTGGAGATGGTGTGAATGATACGCCTGCTATAAAGAAAGTGAATATCGGTATTGCGATGGGGCAAACAGGAACAGAAGTAACGAAAGAAGCTGCAGATCTTATATTGAAAAAAGATCACTTCGGTTCCATTGTGGAAGGGGTAAAAGAAGGTAGAACGATCATTGGTAATATTCGTAAAGCGGTTGGTTGTTTATTAACGGGAAATTTAGCTGAAGTATTGGTGACAAGTGCAGCTGTTATTGCAGGGATGCCGATTCCGTTAGTGCCAATTCAAATTTTATTAATGAACCTTATTACGGATGCTTTACCGGCAATGATTTTAGCTGTAAACCCTGGAAACAAAACGAAGCAAACGAAACGCCAAGATATTGTGGATAAAGAGCTATACAAAAAGGTTGTGACGCGAGGTATATTGCTAGGAGTAGGATCGCTTACTTTATTCGGTATGAGTTTAGCTGCTGGTGTGCCTCTTGTAGTAGCGCAAACATCAGCATTTGCGGCGTTAGTTGCAGGTCAACTCATTCAAACATTTTCTTGGAGGCAAGAAGGATCGGACGAAACAATGCGTGATTGGTCAAAAGATCGTTTCTTTGTAACAGCGTTAGGGACGTCTTGGCTTGTATTATTATCAGCTATATATGTTCCGTCATTTGCTCGTATATTCCATACAGTGCCATTAACGCTTATACAATGGATACCTGTTCTTCTTGTAGCGGGCACAGTATCTCAAATTTCGAAGCCTATTATTAATTTAATTTCATATAAGAATGATGACTCGGCAAAACCGGTAGTCAATGAACTAGCATTATTAAAAACAGTGTAAAGGAGCAATGAAAATGATACGAAAAATTGTTATTGGATCTACTTTAGCATTAGCGAGTGCCGCTTTATTACCTGTTGTAAGAAATACACTTCGTCCACTTGTTGAATCAGGGGCAAAAGGTGTGAAATCTACTTTTGAAACGATTAAAGAAGAAGTAGAAGATATTATTGTAGAAGCGAAAATGGATAGAATGCAAAAACAATTTGAGAAAGAACTTTCTTACGTTGAAGATGATCACGCTGAAGAGCAAGAGGTAATAGAAGCGGCTGCAAAGGTTGAAGAAATGGAGGAAGTAAGAAATGACGCATAAAGCTGTTGAACAAGATGTGGATTATCATTTAGAAAAAGCGTTAGAGCATTTTGAACAGGCGCTAGACTTGAGTGTAAAGGCGGCGTTAGAAAATAAAGCAATGCAAAAAGAGATTGCGACTAAAATGGGGTCTTTTACAGGAGAAATTTTTCAATCTGTTCGTGAAAAAGGAAAAGTGAATCGCATGAATATAATGAAGTGGTTCACGCTACCTCGCTTTTAAAAAGAGTTGTTAATTGGGAGGGATAGAGGGAGTTTTTTCTCCCTTATCCATATTCCGTACTATGTATGTCACGTTAGTTTCCGGAATGTTCAACAATATGAAGGGGTGAACGAAATGGCAGCATGGATAATGGTATTGGCATTAACATTTTCATCAAGTATCGATAACTTAGGGGTAGGGATTTCTTACGGCATTCGAAATATAAAAATTAGTCATCTATCAAACTTTATTATTTCGATAATTTGTTTTTTATTTAGTGTAGTAGGAATATATTTTGGTTTATGGTTATCAAAAATTTTACCTGGGATTATGCCAGTTGTAATTGGCTCATTCTTATTAGTTATAATTGGTCTCCGAATTATTTTACTAGCAATACCTCGTAAGGTTCCGGTGCAAGAGACTGAGGGAGAGGTGGCAAGTGCAGAAATAAATGGCTTAACGAAAAATATCGGTAAATCTGGTGAAATCGGTTTTGCAGAGTCTATTTTTCTTGGAATTGGTTTGTCCGCGAATGCACTAACGAACGGCTTAGGAGCAGGGTTATTCGGTTTAAATCCAATTGCTATTTGTATTGCAGCTGCAGTTGGTAGTTTTATTACAGTGTGGGGCGGAGTTGCGTTAGGGAGAAAAATCGCTCACGTTCGCATCGGTAAATTCACTTTAGGTCAGTTTGGTACATTGATTAGTGGAACATTATTACTAGTTATTGCGTTTGCTGCATTTTTTGATTAATTCATAGAAGGTGAGTGAAATTGAGATTACTGTATAAAAGGCTAAAGTACTCGGAGTTAGAGTCGGAGTTGCAATTAGTGGAAAGTGTTTTAACTTCAGGATACTTTATTTTATTAGATTTACTCTTTGTATCTTTCTTATTGATGATACTAACCTTTTCTCTACATCATTCATTTTTTATGGCAATCGTTATATTCGTCAGTTCTTACATAATTTGCGGTAGTGTATTTTTATTATTGCGGAAATGGTTGAAATGATTTTAAAAAGCTATCTTAAATATAAGATAGCTTTTTTGTTTGCAAAATGTAAACATATAAAGGGACTTCTATCTTGTAAATGGTCAGAAAAATTTGTTAATATAAAGTGTATAGAGGTTGTAGTTATTTTTCTTATAATAACTATGGTTATTCTCGTGAATAAAGGGGAATGAGATATGTCTCAAGATAATGAAAGAAGTAATCTTGGATTGTTGTTGAAAAAGTTACTTAAAGAAAAGTCTTTATCGATGCGAAAACTTAGTTCGCTTACTGATATTGATACCGCTACTATTTCAATGATCGTAAATGGTAAGCGAAAGGCGAATCCGAAGCATTTACAAAAGTTCGCAGAGAGCCTTGATGTTCCGGTAGGTGATTTGTTTGTGGCGGCAGGTTATTCTATTGAAACGAAACAGGAGGAGCAATCTGATATTCACGTTTCCATTAATAACATTGAACACTTACTTGAATCTGCCCAGCTCTATGATCAAAAGTTTAGTATATCGAATGTAGAGCAGCAGTTAGCGAATTATGAACAATATTCGCAAACTGAAGAAGGGAAAGAAACGATTGAAAAGGGGTTTCTTGAAAAGATTCAAAAGGTAAGCAGTATTGGCCCGTTTATTAATGATTTGAAAGAATTGTACGAGAGGTTTACGAAGAAGAAGGGGACGACTGCAGAACTTGCTTTAATGGGAAGTGCGCTCATTTACTTTATATTATCGGTCGATGTAATTCCAGATTATATATTTCCAATCGGTTATTTAGATGATGCGGTTGCGGTGCAGCTCGTTTTAAATGCACTAATGAAAAGATAAGATATTTATATGAATAGACAGATAAAGATATTTATATACCAATAGTTTGGAATACTTGTATCGTTATGAATATACGAAAAAGGTGTACCCCGTGTTAGAACGGAGTACACCTTTTTCGTTTTAATTAGCGGATTTTTCTACATACTCATAAGCTTTTTCTCCGTGCATCGAAATATCAAGTCCCATATGTTCTTCGTGTTCGTCTACCCGAACAGGGAGGAAGAAGTTAATCGCTTTAATAATGGCATACGTCATGATGATCGTGAATGCATATGTTGCGCCGATTGCTACAAGTTGTTTAAACAGTAAAGCCGCGTTTCCGTAAAATAATCCGTTAGCGCCATCACTGTTTACCGTAGTAGTTGCAAATAGTCCTGTCGCAATGCCACCCCAAGTTCCGCCGATGCCGTGGCATCCGAATGCATCAAGTGTATCATCGTATCCGAATTTTGTTTTTAAGAAAAAGACTGCTCCGAAGCATAATACGCCGCCAATTGCTCCGATAAGAAGAGCTGAGAAAGGTGTAACGAACCCGCAAGCTGGTGTAATAGCGACTAGACCAGAAACAACTCCGCAAGCAGCTCCCATCGCAGTCGGTTTTGATTGGAAGAACCATTCTGAAAGCATCCAGGTTAATGCGGAGGCAGCTGCGGCTATATTTGTATTAATAAATGCGGTTAAAGCTACATCATTTAAAGATAATGCACTTCCGACGTTAAAACCGAACCAGCCGAACCATAGTAAGCCTGCGCCTAACATCGTAAATGGTAAATGGTGAGGAGACGAACCGTTTATGTTTTTTCGTTTTCCGAGAAAAATAGCTAATACAAGGCCAGCCACGCCAGATGTAATATGAACGACATTACCACCAGCGAAGTCTAACGCGCCAAGCTCTCTAAGCCACCCGCCAACGCCCCATACCCAATGAGCGACAGGATTGTAAACGATTGTTGTCCATAGAAGGATGAAAATAAGGAAAGCGGAAAATCGCATTCTTTCGGCGAATGCACCTGAAATTAAAGCAGGAGTTAAAATGGCGAACATGAGTTGGAACATCATAAATAAGTTGTGAGGAATAGTAGATGAGTAGTCTGGATTTGGTGCGTAGGTAACGCCGTTTAAACCGAACCAATCGAGTGTACCGATAAGTCCGTGCCAATCTGGTCCGAATGATAAAGAATAGCCAATCAAAATCCACTGAATCGAAACGATAGCCATTGCGCTATAACTATGCATTGTCGTACTGAGTACGTTTTTACTGCGAACCATGCCCCCATAAAAAAGTGCCAATCCTGGTGTCATTAACATGACCATTACTGTCGTTACAAACATAAAAACCGTATCTCCTGTATTCATTCTCTCTCCTCCTATAATGTCAGAAAAAATTACATCAATTTGTTATGTTTCATATCATATTCGAAAAGAAACATAAAATCAACTAAAAATTCAGAAAACTTTATACTTCATGTTAGGAAATCTGACATGAAGTATTTTGCGGAGAAAGAAATCAACGTATGCGATTCGTCTGGATAATTGGTATAATATTCTTACAATTAAAAAACATGGGGGATGCGTGTGAGGAAAATACGGACTAGGAAACTATTCATTTGTTTTTGTTTAGCTGTCGTTTTGTTTGTACCAATACATACGTTTGCGGATGAAAAAAGAGAGTGGCGAGACGAAGTTATCTATTCCATTATGATTGATCGCTTCAATAATGGAGAACCGAAAAATGACAAACAGTTAGAAGTTGGAAATTTGGAAGGATATCAGGGCGGAGATATAAGAGGGATTATAAAAAGACTGGATTACATAAAAGAAATGGGCTTTACGGCTGTTATGCTTTCTCCGCTTTTTGAAAGTGGAACGTATGATGGGTTAGATGTGCGTAATTTTCAAAAGGTAAATGAACATTTCGGAACAGAAAATGATGTGAAAGAACTTGTACAAAAAGCGCACGCAAAAGGAATGAAAGTTGTACTTCAATTTCCATTTGGGGAAAATGAACAACAAGTCATCGACGCGATGAAATGGTGGGGCAAAGAAGTTGATTTAGATGGAAGTTATGTGATACATAGTGAAAAAAAGTCGGATGCTTTTTGGGATGGCGTACAAAAAGACATGCAAGCGATAAAGAAAGATTTTCGTATTATGACAGAGGGAGATAGTGAGTATAACGAAAAAATAGTAGAATCGTTTTCAAAAGCGGATGTATCAGTGAAACCTTTATATGATGTGAGTAAAAAAGACGGGAAATCCATTATATTTTTAGATAATCAAGATACAAAAAGATATGCTCGTATTGCAAAAGAGCATATGAATTATCCGCCATCTCGTTTGAAACTAGCTCTCACATATTTATTAACATCACCGGGTATTCCGAATTTTTATTACGGGACTGAAATTGCATTAGATGGAGGAGATACTCCGGATAATAGACGATTAATGGATTTCAAATCAGATGAAAAATTTATGCAGCACATAACGAAACTAGGTGAACTTAGACAAACGAGATCATCTCTACGACGCGGTACGTTTGAACTTTTGTATGATAAAGATGGAATGAGTATACTAAAACGAAAGTATAAAGATGAAGTCACATTAGTAGCGATTAATAATACGAAAGAAACACAAAAAGTGGCTGTACCTGTAAGTACGATTGGTGAAAAACAAGAATTAAGAGGATTGTTAGAAGATGAAATTATAAGAGAAGAAAACGGAAAGTTTTATCTCGTTTTAAAGCGTGAAGAATCAAATGTGTATAAAGTTAACGGGGAAACAGGCGTGAATTGGTTATTTATCTCCTTAATAGTCGGTGTGAATGTATTGTTTATTGCGTTTTTGATTGCGGTTAAAAAGAGACGGAAATGAGTAACGGATGTGTTGTTCTTAATAAGTACGAAAACAGGCTAAGGAGAAGAGTGTCTCCCTAGCCTGTTTTTGTGTGAAGTGAGACTCTCTCCTCGAAATGCAGCTGAGCAAAGAAGTGAAAAGACATTTAGAACAAACAACAATTGCAACTATACTGATTTTACATTACATTAAAGGGTGAAAAATATTCTGATACTCATTAAGGGCTATATTTGAGGAGGAAAAATGAAATTTTACGATTTGGGTATTACCATTAAAGAACTTAGAATGAAAAAGAATATATCACAATCTGAATTGTGTCATGGAATATGTTCACAAAGTCAAATTAGCAAAATAGAAAAAGGTATAATTTATCCATCTAGTATATTGTTATATCAGTTATCTGAAAGACTTGGTATTGATCCAAATAATATTTTCGCACTAACTCAAAACAAAAAACTAAAATATGTAGAAAATGTAAAATATGTAATGAGAGATTGTATAAAGCAAAAACAATATAATGAACTTTACGAAATAGTGAAACAAGAGAAAAACGAAAGTAATTTCCAGTTAAAAGAAGATAAACAATTTCTAATATGGCATGAAGCAATTGCTATATTTCATGTAAATAAATCAATAAAAACTGCTTTAAATCTTTTAAATAGTGCATTAAAACTAACTGTAACGAATGGTGATTTTTTATCAGAAAGAGAAATAGATATTATGCAGTCAATGGCTATATTTTATGGGGAAAATAAAGAATATGAAAAGAGTATTAATATATTAAGAAGATGTTTAACGAATTTTAACAAGTTAGATTTTCCTAGAGATAAAGAGATTAAATTAAAAATCATTTTTAATTTAGCGGAAATTTTAGGTCATGCAAATCAACATGAAGAGGCAATAAAATACAATGATATGGGTATCAAATTAGCTATTAACCTAAACACGTTATATTTATTAGGTGAATTATATTATGGGAAAGGTTGGAATTTACTAAAGCTGAAACAATATAATGAAGAAGATGTAGCTGATAACATGAAAAAAGCATTATTTATCTTTGAACTAACAGAAAAAGAAAATCTGATCAAAATAGTTAAAGAAAAATATTTTGAAAATCAAAATAAAAAATGACTCATAATTTCTAATGAATACCTTATTAATTTCTATAAAAAAAGGCACCTTATGGTGTCTTTTTTATAACTTATATCATCAATTATTACATTTTATAGGTTTCTTATACCAAGATTTGTTGATGTATTTGCACTTCGCAGGTGTTGAAGTTTTAGATGTATCCCCGGGTGTAGTTATATTATTAGAACACCCTGCAATATATAGACAGAATGTAGTTAATAAAAAACATAGTATTAATTTCTTCAAATAACCACTTCTAACTCTTTTTTAATTAACATTTCTTCATAAAATAAATTCCTTACTAATTTTACATTACATGAAAGGGTGGAAAATATTCTTATACTCATAATTTGTTACATTTGAGTGGGGAGGGAGGTTTTTGCGCCGATTATTAAAAGGACCTTCTTTATTTATGCATAATAATTAAATACCCATTCTAAATATCTGATTGCTCGTAAGCTTAGACTTTGTAATATTTTCTCTACTAGCTAAAAAAAACACCCTCTACACAGAGGATGTTTTTCTTTTTAACGGTAGTTAATAAATTGTACGTCAATCGGTAAGTCAGCGCTACGAACTGCTGCGATAACTGCTTGTAAGTCATCACGGCTTTTCGCTGTAACACGTACTTGGTCATCTTGTACTTGTGTTTTTACTTTTAATTTCATTTCTTTAATGATGTTGTTAATTTTTTTCGCGTTATCTTTATCGATACCTTGTTGAAGTGTCGCGCGTTGGCGAACAGTGTTACCAGTCGCAGCTTCAACTTTTCCGTAGTCCAAGTTTTTAATTGGAACGTTACGTTTTACAAGTTTAGCAATTAGAACGTCTTTTACTTGGTCTAATTTGAACTCATCGTCAGAAGTTAAAACTAGTACTTCTTTTTCTAATTTAATATCACTTTTACTTCCTTTAAAGTCATATCGGTTTTGGATTTCCTTTAATGCGATGTTAATTGCGTTTGTTACTTCAGGTAATTCTACTTTCGAAACGATGTCAAAAGAACTCTCTTTTGCCATAGTTAGCACCTCCAAATAAATTTCTAATCTTTTTATGTACTGTACATACTAAAGTATAGCTGAAAACGAGTCTAGACTTAAGTGTTTTCATACTTATATTCATGTAACCTCATTTTATTATAGTGAATTTTGGGCAGTTGGACAAATAAAGGGGAAATCGTGTTATAATTAACTTTTGTTTGGAATGATAAAAAAGATAATGTTATCCCGCATTAACGGGCATTCAGTTAGAACAAAGAAGTTAAGTGGGAGATCCACTGCCGTAAACGCCCGATTGGTGAGGGCTGCTAATCAGTGGGAAGGAACAAAACGCCCACTGATTAAAGTTTCACTTTATATAGAGAAGGGAATTAAAAAATATGTATTTACAATTAGGAGCAATTGAACAGGTAACTGTTTTACGTGAAACAGAAATCGGATATATGGTTGGGAATGAAGAAGAAGAAATTTTCCTACATAAAAACGAATTAGTTGGAGAAATTGCAGAAGGCGATACGATTGATGTATTCTTATACCTTGATCATCAAAATCGTGTTTCAGCAACAATGAAGGAGCCACTTATTACAACTTTTGATTGGAACTGGGTAAAAGTTGTAGAAGTTATCCCTAGTTTAGGTGTGTTTGTTGATATTGGTGTATCAAAAGATATACTAATCCCAGCTGATGAGTTCCCGATTTATATGCCAGTATGGCCAGAAGTTGGAGACGAATTATATTGTACGCTAAAATTAACGAATCGTGATCGTCTTATCGCTCTTCCGGCAAGAGACAGTGATATGCAAGAAATTATCGTAGATGCGACACCATCTATGCGTAATAAAAACGTAAATGGACGTGTGTATCGTTCACTTCAAGTTGGTTCATTCATACTAACTGATGAGCATTTCCGTGCTTTCTTACACCATACGGAAAGAAAAGAACAAGTACGTATCGGTGAACGTGTAACGGGCCGTATTATTGACGTAAAAGATGATGGTACAATTAACATTTCACTTCTTCCTCGTAAAGAAGAAGGAATGGAAGATGATGCTGCTGTAGTTTATGCATATATGGAAGAACGAGGCGGAGCAATGCCATTTTGGGATAAGAGCAACCCAGAAGACATTAAAGAACGCTTCAACATGAGTAAAGCTGCATTTAAGCGTGCGCTTGGTAAGTTGATGAAAGAAGAGAAGATTTATCAAGAAGAAGGCTGGACGTATTTTAAGAAATAAAGTGAGACTACAAAGAACTATCTTTTCTCTAGGTTTATTAGGGAAGTGATAGTTCTTTTTTGTTTGTGGTAAGAGGATCATTGGAAGAGGAATATTTTAAAAAATATAGAAAGGATAGATAGTTATATCTATATGAAAGAGAGTGTGAGTCTAAATTTAATTGAAAAGAAAAGAGGTATGTAAATGAAGTATTATAACGCCGGATACCTCATCATTTCCTACGATAGGGAACTTATCTATAAAGAATGTAATATCGAGGGGCTATCACAAACAATTTTAACGATATGTAAGGGGGTTCGCCCTACATTTCCAGATTATTGGTTTTTCCCTTGGTGTAATTCAAATAAAAATGATCCTATTGCTCAGATAATAAATGGAAGGTTAGAGATTAGTAAAGAAGAGCATGAAAGTGCTCAAGCTTTTTTAGATACACTAACGGAAGAAGAAAGGTTTGTTTGGCCGAATGTTTTTAAAAATTTAGAGGATGCGAGATTCTTTAAGAAAAATTATTTAAAGGCGATAGAAAACTTAGAAGTTATCGGCTTAAATCTTTCAGAAGAGTATCGGATGGACTTTTTAATGAATGAGCGGGAAGAAAATGACTGTAAAGTTTCCACATATGGTTTTCTCAAAAGTTCATTACCTAATGATGTTAAGAATGATGGGATATTAGGATTTGATATATGCGGTTATGAGTCTAATGGATTTTACTCATTTATTTTCAATAATTTACAAGCGGACTTTAAAGTGTTTGGCAAGAAATTAAATGACTTATCACTCGTTGATAATTATGAAGATGCAAAACAGATTATCCATTTAATTGATAATAGAGAAATTGAAGCAGAAGAAATCTTATGGTATCCGTGGTTAATTGTGAAGTACATATAATGTGTTAGAGAAAGAGAGGTACGGAAATGCAAGATAATGTACTAGAACAATTAATAAAACGACTTTCCATATTATCCCCTGAAAAAGAACGTGAAATAGTAGCGGTCGATTTAAATGATATATATGAGAGTAGTAAAAGTTTTGAAAAATTACTTGAAAATATTATAAACTCTCATCAATCTAAAGAAGACTTAATAGATACGCTAATTGAAGTAGAGATAGAATTAGATCATATCAATTGGCATTATAAAAGCTTGAAGAAAAAGTTGAAAATATTGATGGAAGATTAAAAAGCACGATCTTATTTTATTAAATAAGATCGTGCTTTCTTAATTCCCTTGCTCATGCGCAAGAGTAAACGTATCTTCCAAATCACTATCATTTATTTTAATATTTGCCTTTTTTAATTCTTTTTGTAGTAATTTGTGACTGAATGTAGGATCGGCAATACGTTCTGCTTCTAAGCTTTTGCGGATGGAGTCTTTTACTTCATCGTAAGGTTGTAAATCTTTTTTACCAGTTAGTTTAATAATGTGATAGCCATTTGGTGATTTGACGGGATCGCTAATTTGGCCAATTTTTAGTTTGTAGGCAGCTGTTTCAAATTCAGGTGTCATTGTACCGGAATGGAAGTATCCAAGGTCTCCACCTTTATCTTTTGATAGTAGATCTTGCGATTCTTGTTGTGCTAATTCTTCAAATGAAGCACCAGCATCTAATTTTTTCTTTATTTCTTTCGCTTCGTTTTCATCGCTTACTAAAATGTGACTCGCTTTAATTTCTGGTTTATAGTGGTCTTTCACGTCTTTTTCTGTAACACTTTTCTTAATTGCTTCATTCATAGCAAGTTTGAATTTAATTTGATTTTTGAAATCAGCTTCATCTTTTAAACGATTGTTTTCTAGTACAGCTGTGAATTGATCACCGTATTGCTTTTTCGCTTTTTGTACTTCTTTATCTACATCATCGTCAGATACTTTATATTTTTTTGTGATAACGTCTTGTGCCATCATTTCGTATAACATGTCTTTTCCGTAACGATCTTTCAACTGCTTTTCGAAGTCGCTCTTCGTAATGGCTGAGTCTGTTGCCGTAGCGACTGTAGCTGAGCTGTTTTTTTGTCCACAAGCAGCTAGCATTAATATACTTATTAGTGCAGTAATAATGAAAATATGTTTCCCTCTCATGCCAACACCTCATCCGAATATGTTATCGCTATTGTAGAATATAGAAGTGAACATGAAGTGAATTTTCAATGTTTTTTCCTGTAAAATGTAAAAAAAAGTACATCAACAATACTGTTGATGTACGATGGAATCAAAGGTGATCGGTCTTTTTAGAATAGGCACGTTTACCTTGCTGGATATTTTTTTGTTCTTGCTCATTTTTTTGCGTACGCTTTGCGTTATTATCGCGTGCTTTTTTGTCATTATCACTCGTATGTGGCATATGTATCAACTCCATTTCTAAACGTTGTACGTTTATCATTTCCTTTTTCGTAAAGACTATGTATAGCGGTGCATTCATGAATAATAAAGGTGGATTAGAAATGGATTTGAAGTTGAATTATACCGAACTTATAAAGAAGTTAATCGTTGTAATCGTCGCAGGTTTGTTAAACGCGATTGGAATGAATTTATTTTTAACGCCAGCGAAAGTGTACGCGAGTGGCTTTGCTGGATTGTCTCAATTATTATCACAAATATTAGGTGAATTTTTATCTATTCACATATCAACGGGGGTATTATTTAGCTTGTTTAATATTCCCGTCGTTATTTTAGCGTGGAAAAAGGTTGGAAAGGCCTTTACTTTCTTTAGTTTTCTTTGCGTTATATTTATGACGTTGTTTCTAGAAATCATCCCGGTCAGGGCGGTTTCGAACGATATCATATTGAATGCGATTTTTGGCGGGATTATTTCAGCAATTGGGGTAGGGATTGCGTTAAAGTGGGGAGCTTCTACAGGTGGTTTAGATATTATCGCTATGATTTTATCAAAGATTAAAGACAAGCCTGTTGGTACATACTTTTTCTTCTTTAATGCAATTATCATTATCGCTGCTGGCTATGTATATGGCTGGGAAAAAGCATTATATACTTTGGTGACTTTGTATGTATCAACGCGAATTATCGATGCGATTCATACACGTCATGTGAAAATAACAGCACTAATCGTTACGAAAAATGGGGCAGATGTACGAAAGGCGATTCATTCCCGCCTAGTGAGGGGGATTACAACTATCCCAGCAACAGGTGCTTATACAAATGAAAATAAGGAAATGTTAATGATTGTTATTACACGTTATGAGTTATACGAATTAGAGAGGGTTATTAAACAAGTGGACCCAAGTGCATTTACAAACGTACTGCAAACGGTCGGGGTGTTTGGGTTGTTTCGAAAAGATTAAAGAGGACCAAAGCTGGTCCTCTTTTTTAATGCAAATTCGTAATGTTTTGCAACTGCTCCTGCATTTCACGTAGCTGAACCTTTTCAGCTGTTGAAGAGTTTGCATAAGCAGAGTGCAAAGCGTTTTTGGCTCTATATACGAGATCTTGTTGCTCAGCACCACTGGAACAAGTTACGGCGTTTGCAACGGCATCTCTAGCTTGTTGGAATAGTAAGTTCCCCATTTAAACCCCTCCAAAAGAAGAGTTACTTCTCGCTTTTTCTGCCTCAGCTAATGTACCACGGTACGGGAATCTTGCATCATGCTTCATAACAGCATCGGCTCCTTGTTGGATAAAACGTTTTGATTTGTTCTTTTTACCCATTCGAAAAACCCCCTTTATTTAGCTGAAAACAATCGACGCGCTGACTTGTGCGTCTGATAATAGTATGAGCGTTTGGCGAGAAACTATAAGCAGGGAATTTTTAGATTACAACCCAAGTACCTCTTCTAAATATAGTGCAATACCATCTTCTTCATTTGTTAACGTCGTATGGTTTGCGAGTGATTTTAATTCAGGAATAGCATTTCCCATTGCGATGCCGTGACCAGCAAATTCAATCATTTCAAAGTCGTTATCTTCATCACCGAAAGCGATAATTCGCTTTTGTGGAATGTTGTAATGACTAGAAATTTTTTGTAATCCGACAGCTTTATTTAACCCGCTTTTTACAATTTCAATAATCGGCCAAGGTGCGCCCCATTTTCTATGATCGATTACTTCAGCATGCATATCAGTTAAATGTTGACGAATTGCGCTAGAATGTTCGTCATGTGCGTCAATTAATAAGCAAGTTGGATGATCGTTTAAAGTATTTAATAAGTCTCCTGTAAAAATCTTTGGAGAACCGAATTCGAAAATATGTTTTTTATCTTCATCAATTTCACGAACATACACATCGTCCATTACTTCAGCATATATATTTTTTACACCAAAATCAAAGCAAGCTCGGACAATTTCTTGGGCTGTTGCTAGCTCAAGAGGAGAGTGATGTGTTCCCCATTTTGAATCAAGAGGATGATGTACGTAAGCACCGTTAAAGTTTACGATGGGTGTATTCAGACCAAGTTCTTTATAGTAATCAAAACTAGCACGGAATGGACGCCCTGTTGAAATAACGACAATATGTCCTTGTTCCTTTGCTTTTGTAATTGTATGTTTCGTTCGAGTGGAAATTATTTTGTTGTCTGTCAATAAAGTGCCGTCTAAGTCTAATGCGATTAAATGTTGTTTATTCATAATTTCACCTCTTATAATAATTTTTTTGTTTCTATCTGTATTTCCGTTTTTAATATGCAGAAATAAGAGGTTAAGCTGGGTGAGAACACCAAAGATGGAAACTTCACTATATATCCATCTTACGTCGCAAAGCGCTACGGTGTCTACTATTTCTCGCTGGAAATTAAGAAAAGTCAACGTCTTTTTAGAAAGTTCAAACAAAGTTTCTTTCATTATGTACAAATTGTGAAAAGGGTTACATTGCTCGTGTGAGGAAGCTTATAATGAACATGTAATCTTCTCGTATATGTTTGACTCTCCTTTGAAACTGGCCTATAGTAGGTTGGTTTCTTTTTTTTTCTACAAATAGGAACGAAATTTCTTCCTAAGCTTGTGTCATTCATGTATATGTACAAGAATGAAATGTAGTACTTGTTTCCTAAACATGACAGAAAAGCTTTCTTTGAAAATGGATATACTAATGAGGCAAAGACGTCATGGAAGGAGAATGGAAATGGGACAAAATCGCAGGTTTCGTTCTGGACAAAAAGCGCCAAATGATGGGATTTATGTAGAGATTGGTGAAACAGGAAGTATGGTAAAAGATCCGCAAATGGTGAAATTAACTGCCGGTGAAAGGTTTCCAGATAACACAAATCATAACCGTCAGTGGACATATAAAAGAAGACCGTAACAGAAGCCGCAATCATTATTGCGGCTTTTTTTGTTATGGGGCATTGTAATTACATTTACCGTAACTTTTTAACCTGTATAATGAATGCACTCTTTTTCTTTTTCCAATAATAAGTTTGAAAATACATAAGCAAAATTATTGTATAAAAAAGTCAGTTGGCGTATAATCAAATCAAAGGTCAAAGAAAGTCAAACATTTGGAGGACTGTAAAGATGGACTTAAATCAAATGACAACAAAAACACAAGAGGCGATTATGAGTGCCCAATCTTTAGCGGTATCTCATCATCATCAAGAAGTAGATACTGTTCATCTCTTGTTTACATTATTAGAAGAGCAAGATGGGTTAGCAGTGCGTATTTTTCAAAAAATGAATGTCGATATAGAAGCGTTAAAACAAGGAGTAGAAAGTTTAATTAAGAAAAAGCCTTCTGTAACAGGAAGCGGTGCAGAAGCAGGTAAATTATATATAACAGGTGCTCTGCAACAACTGCTTGTAAGAGCAGGAAAAGAAGCAGAGAAATTGCAAGATGACTACATTTCAGTTGAACATGTACTGCTTGCTTTTTCTGAAGAAAAAGGCGATATACATCAATTACTTACAAGATTTCATATTACGAAAGATAACTTATTACAGTCTTTAATGACAGTTCGGGGGAATCAAAGAGTGACTAGTCAAAATCCAGAAGCAACTTATGAAGCGTTAGAGAAATATGGCCGTGATTTAGTGGCGGAAGTAAGAGCAGGGAAGATTGACCCTGTTATCGGCCGCGATAGTGAAATTCGCCGCGTAATTCGCATTCTTTCACGTAAAACGAAAAACAACCCGGTTTTAATTGGTGAGCCAGGTGTTGGTAAAACAGCAATCGTTGAAGGGTTAGCGCAGCGTATTGTGAAAAAGGATGTACCAGAAGGGTTAAAAGATAGAACAATCTTTGCATTAGATATGAGTGCGCTTGTAGCTGGAGCAAAATTCCGTGGTGAGTTTGAAGAGCGCCTGCAAGCTGTATTAAATGAAATTAAAAAGAGTGAAGGCCGCATCTTATTATTCATTGATGAACTTCATACAATCGTCGGCGCTGGTAAAACAGAAGGTGCGATGGACGCAGGAAATATGTTAAAGCCGATGCTTGCGCGTGGTGAACTGCATTGTATCGGGGCGACAACATTAGATGAATATCGTAAATATATTGAGAAAGATCCAGCGCTAGAAAGACGTTTCCAACAAGTATTAGCAGAAGAACCAACTGTTGAAGATACAATTTCCATTTTACGTGGTTTAAAAGAGCGTTTTGAAATTTATCATGGTGTAAATATTCATGACCGCGCGATTGTAGCAGCATCTGTTTTATCAGACCGATATATTTCGGATCGTTTTTTACCAGATAAGGCAATTGATCTTGTTGACGAAGCATGTGCAACGATTCGAACAGAGATTGATTCTATGCCAACAGAATTAGATGAAGTAACGCGCCGCATTATGCAACTGGAAATTGAAGAAGCAGCTCTTGGAAAAGAGAAGGACTTTGGTAGCCAAGAACGTCTAAAAACGTTGCAACGTGAATTATCGGATTTAAAAGAAGTTGCAAGTGGTATGAGAGCGAAATGGGAGAAAGAAAAAGAAGATATTCACAAAGTTCGTAACTTACGTGAACATTTAGAGCGTCTGCGCCGTGAATTAGAAGAAGCAGAAGGTAATTACGATTTAAATAAAGCAGCGGAACTTCGACATGGGAAAATTCCTGCAATTGAAAAAGAGTTAAAAGAAGCAGAAGAAATGGGCGCGCATAATAAACAAGAAAATCGTTTATTACGTGAGGAAGTAAGTGAAGAAGAGATTGCTGATATTGTTTCACGCTGGACTGGTATTCCGGTCGTAAAACTCGTTGAGGGTGAACGTGAGAAATTACTACGCTTAGAGCAAATTTTATCAGAGCGTGTCATCGGACAAGAGGAAGCGGTAAGCTTAGTATCAGACGCAGTTCTTCGTGCACGCGCTGGTATTAAAGATCCGAATCGTCCGATTGGTTCCTTCATCTTCTTAGGACCGACAGGTGTTGGTAAAACAGAACTTGCAAAAACGTTAGCACAGTCTTTATTCGATAGTGAAGAGCAAATGATTCGTATCGACATGTCTGAGTATATGGAGAAACACGCTGTGTCACGCTTAATTGGTGCGCCTCCTGGATATGTTGGATATGAAGAGGGCGGTCAATTAACAGAGGCGGTAAGACGTAAACCGTATTCCGTTATTTTATTAGACGAAATCGAAAAAGCACATCCAGAAGTATTCAACATTTTATTACAAATGTTAGATGATGGACGCATTACAGATTCGCAAGGACGTACAGTAGACTTTAAAAACACGGTTATTATTATGACTTCAAATATTGGATCTGCTCATTTGTTAGATGGATTAGAAGCAGATGGCGCCATTAAAGAGGAATCAAGAGAACTGGTAATGGGGCAGTTAAGAGGACATTTCCGACCAGAGTTCTTAAACCGAGTCGATGAAATTATTTTATTCAAACCTCTTACAACGAATGAAATTAAAGGTATTGTTGATAAAATTGTAAAAGAATTACAAGGTCGTTTAGCTGACCGTCATATTACAGTAGAATTAACAAATGCAGCGAAAGAATTTGTTGTAGAAGCTGGCTTTGACCCGATGTACGGAGCTCGTCCATTAAAACGATATGTACAGCGTCAAGTTGAGACAAAATTAGCGAGAGAATTAATTGCAGGAACGATTACTGATAACAGTCACGTAGTTGTTGATGTAGAAAATAACGAATTAGTCGTTCATGTGGAATGAAAATAGGTTGTGGAGGAGGTTTTCTCCACAGCCTAATAAAAAAAGCACTTTTAAGTGCTTTTTTTATTGTTTATCCCGCGTTAATGGACAGTAAAACTCCCACCTCAAAATTCAGTTCGAGCAAAGAATTTAGGTAGGAGTCGGGCTGTCCGTAAACGTCCGATTGGTGAGGGCTGATTAAAGTTTCACTTTATGGACTCTGGTGCAATTTCATTATCGTTTTTGGTGTAGTAATTTTCATCGTGGTAGGGCAAAGCTAAGTGCTCCAATGTTTTTTCATCTTCGAGACAAATAATCTTCAATTCGTATCCTTCGAAATCGGTTGGATAGAACACATCTTCACTTTGATTTTCAGTTAATGCTACATCAATCATATCCCTTAATTGTTCTAGTCCTTTTTTGTTACCGATAATAATAGCTTGATCATGCCACATTTGTTGGCCGTAAATACTGCAAATCTTATAATTTTTGAAATTCATAACATGACTCCTTTATATTCCGATCTAGTCTTTTTCAATAAGAGAATAATGCTCTTTGTCCTTATATTAGTTATGTAACCGTTAAAGGATGATAAAAGATTTTTTATCCATGTAAAAAAGAGTTCGGATAAAATCCGGACTCTTTTTTTAGTGTTGTTCTACTGGTTCGTTTGGAATTGCAGCTGAAATTGCTAGTACTAATACCGCAAGAACAACTGAGAAAATAGACGCTTGGTTAAAATCGTATGTACCGCCAGTCATAGAGCCGATTACGTAGCTCATCATATGTACAAGCGCGAACGACCAAATTAATGCCCAAATGAAACGCATATTTTACACCTCTATTCGTTCAATCTGTCCTTATTGTAACACAATTGAAAAAAGAATATAGAAAAATATTTGTAGATTTTTCAACGCAAATTTGCATTCCGTTCATACATTATAGAAGAGTACTTTTATACGTTTAGAAAATAAGGCGGGGGAAAAATGAGTATTACGGAACGTTTTTTTTACTTAGAAAAAGAGCCATGTGTCATTTATTTACCGGAGAAGCCAAATGGATTTTCTGTAATGCTTCTTGGTGATTACAACTACTTTATTGAGAATGGTACAAGTTTATGGACACAGCATGCGGGTAGATCTTATTTTTTACATGGCCTTATTGAGGAAGGCTACACGGTCTTTTCTTCTAATTTATACGGAAGACATTGGGGAAACGACCAATCTGTTCGTCTAGCAAAACGCTTATATGACGTTGTTTTGAGAAAAGAGACATTAAATGCGAAAATGCACATTATGGCAGACGGTATGGGGGCACTTGTAGCACTTGAAATGATGAACAAATACCCTGAATGTATACGCTCAGTCATTATGTTAAATCCGTGTTTAGATTTACCAGAATATGTGGAGTTTGAGAAAGAGCATAAGTTTTTTTACAAAAGATTAGTGAAGGAATTAAGTTTGGCGTATGATTCCAAAGAAGAAGAATTGGAGTCTAAAATAAATAAGAAAACATTTACGCTTCTTCCGTCTTGTGTACCTGTTAAAGTTTTCGTATCAACACAAGAAAAAAGAGGAAGAAAACAGTTGTTACGTAAATATGAGAAAATGAGGCAATTCAATCAATGTGATACTTCTGTCTTATTCCATCTGCAAGATGTGAAATATAAAATGGTTAGGCAAACGACTGATTTCTTTAAAAAATATGAAGAAGAATTGTGAAGCTCCCATATACATAAATGAGGAGCTATTTGTTTCAAGGAGAAAGGGTTGGTGGTATGGAGCGCGTGCTAATTGTAGGTGCACTTACGTTTGTAGGTTATCACCTTGTGAATAAAATGATTGCAGAAGAAGTAGAAGTGTACGGTCTTGATTTTGATGAATTCGAGAATATGACAAAAATTAATGAAGAGAAGTTATTGTTAATTGGGCGAAATGCGTTATTTACGTATTACTCGATAAGAGATGAAGATGGATGGAAATCAGTAGAAGGAGAGAAGTTCGATACGGTTTACTTTTGCCTGTATGAGCCAAATCAACAAAGTGGCTTTCGGAATGAAAGGGTCATATTACAGTATTTAAAGCGGATTATAAGATTGTGTGCAGAACATAAAGTGAAGTTAAATCTAATTTCTTCTATTAAAGTAGGAAACGCAGATGAATCTGAAAATAAACGTTTATTTTCGAAAGTGGAAGAAGGATTGAAAAAAGGAGAGGTACAGTATAGTGTATTTCGAGTTCCTACATTATATGGGCCGTGGCAACCATCTTTTATGATGTATCATCAGCTCATTTTATCAGAACTGGATGAGAAAGAGTGCCATTATGCGAGTGAGGAAAACGGAAGTGATTTACTGTACGTGGAAGATGTATGTGAATACTTATGGGAAAATGGAATGAACGAGGAGCATCTCGGTATATACAATTTACTTAGTGGTAAAAAATCATTATGGAAAAAAGGTATGAACCTTTTACGTGCAGAGGATAAAGTGAATAAAGAGAATGAGGAAGAAAGAGATGATACTGTCGAGGTTATTTCGATAAAAAGGAATACTCCGTTAGAATACGGTTTAAATAAACAATTGGCACATATGAAAAAATATAAAGAGTTATACGAAGGATAGCGGGCGTGTTACACTATGTATGTGAAAGTTTTAATGGAGAGGAAGAACATAATATGAATGAGAAAAGCATGCAATTTTTACAAATCGCAATGAAGCATTTACCAGAAGCAAAGGCCATTTTAGATGATAATGGAATTGCGCTTGATATGGAGAAAGCACAACCAGTATTAGAGTTATTGATGAAAGTTATGAACGAAGCATATGAGCTTGGGAAAGCAGATAAAGAATAAAAAGAATCTTTTTAGATGGAAGAGAGGCTCGAACCGTGGACAGAAGCGGTCAGGGCCTTTTTTATTCTCGTCTGGGGAGAAATCAGAGATATGAAGAGGATAAAGGAAAAGTAGTGAGGAGAACTCCCTAGTCTAGAAGGAAAGCAGATAAAGAATAAAACCTTCTTTTTTAGATGGAAGAGAGGCTCGAACCGTGAATAGAAGCGGTTCGGGCCTTTTTATATTTCAAAAAAAACAGGAAAGGTATGTTTCTGTTTCTTTTAATAAACAATAAAGTGAATAATGCCTAGCTTTATGTTTTAGCTGAAATATATTCTAGACAAAAATACATTTATGTTTTAAAATTAGTACCAAGTCATAATAATTGATATAAAACGGAGGGCTGCGATGTGAACGTGGGCATTTTAGGGATCGGAAGATATGTGCCGGAAAAAGTAGTCACAAATCACGATTTAGAGAAAATAATGGATACATCCGATGAATGGATTCGTACGAGAACGGGAATTGCAGAAAGACGCATTGCCGATGATACAATAGATACTTCATATATGGCCGTAGAGGCTGCTAAAAAAGCACTTGAAGATGCAGGGATTAGCGGAGAAGATATCGATCTTATTTTAGTGGCGACAGTAACACCAGATCGTGCGTTTCCAGCAGTAGCTTGTGTCATCCAAGAAGCGATTGGAGCGAAACATGCAGCTGCAATGGATGTAGGTGCAGCATGTGCTGGTTTTATGTACGGAATGATTACAGCGCAGCAATTTATTCAAACGGGAACTTATAAAAATGTATTAGTAGTTGGTAGTGATAAACTTTCTAAAATTGTAGACTGGAATGATCGCAATACAGCAGTACTATTTGGAGACGGAGCCGGTGCTATCGTAATGGGGGCTGTTTCGGAAGGAAGAGGCGTTCTATCTTTCGAATTAGGAGCAGACGGAAGTGGCGGTAAGCATCTATATCAAGACGATTATGTTATGATGAATGGCAGAGAAGTCTTTAAATTTGCCGTTCGTCAACTTGGTGAATCTTGTCTTCGCGTGCTGGATAAGGCTGGTCTTACGAAAGAGGATGTGGATTTCTTAGTACCGCATCAAGCGAATATTCGTATTATGGAATCTGCAAGAGAGAGATTAAATTTACCACAAGAAAAAATGAGTATGACAATTGAAAAGTTTGGTAATACATCAGCTTCTTCAATTCCAATTGCAATGGTAGAGGAATTGCAAAACGGACGTATTCAAGATGGTGATTTAATTATACTTGTTGGTTTTGGCGGCGGATTAACATGGGGAGCAGTCGCTCTTCGTTGGGGTAAATAAGGACTGAGAGAAAAAAAGGAGTGTATTTTGTATGGAAAAAAAGAGGGTCGTAATTACAGGACTAGGAGCTGTTACACCGGTCGGTACAGATGTTGAAACAGCGTGGGAAAACATTAAAAAGGGTGTATCTGGAATCGGACGACTTACAAGAATTGATCCGGAACTATTTCCAGCAAAAGTAGCAGCAGAAATTAACGACTTTGAAGTCGAGAAATATATTGATAAAAAAGAAGCGCGCCGTATGGATCGCTTTACACAATATGCAGTAGCAGCAGCGAAAATGGCAGTTGCGGATGCAAAGCTTGAAATTACAGAAGAAAACGGACCTCGAATTGGTGTATGGATTGGTTCTGGTATTGGCGGTATGGAAACATACGAAGAACAATTTAAGATTTTTACTGAGAAAGGCCCGCGCCGCGTGAGCCCATTCTTCGTACCAATGATGATCCCAGATATGGCAGCAGGTCAAGTATCGATTGTAACAGGGGCAAAAGGAATTAACACTTGTTCAGTAACAGCTTGTGCATCTGGTGCAAACTCAATTGGTGATGCATTTAAAGCGATTCAGCGCGGTGATGCTGATGCAATGATTACAGGCGGAGCAGAGGCGCCGTTAACAAGCATGGCATTCGCAGGATTTAGCTCAGCGAAAGCATTAACATTCAATGAAGATCCAGCAACAGCTTGCCGTCCATTCGATAAAAACCGTAGTGGTTTCGTAATGGGTGAAGGTTCAGGTATTTTAATTCTTGAAGAATTAGAGCACGCATTAGCTCGTGGTGCTCACATTTACGCGGAAATCGCTGGTTACGGTGCAACTGGTGATGCGTTCCATATTACAATGCCAGCTCCTGGCGGTGAAGGTGGCGTGCGTGCAATGCGTCAAGCTTTAGCAGATGCAGGTCTACAGCCAGAAGATATTGATTACATTAATGCGCATGGTACAAGTACGGATGCGAATGAAAAGTATGAAACGATGGCAATTAAAGAAACGTTCGGTGAGCACGCGTATAAAGTAGCAATTAGCTCAACGAAATCAATGACAGGTCACTTATTAGGAGCAGCTGGTGCTGTTGAAGCGATCTTCTCTATTAAATCAATTACAGACGGAGTAATTCCTCCAACAATTAACTATGAAACACCAGATCCAGAATGTGACTTAGATTACGTACCGAATAATGCGAGACATCAAGAAGTAAACGCGGTTTTAAGTAATTCACTAGGATTCGGTGGTCATAACGCAGTATTAGTATTTAAATCGTATAAATAATAGATGAAATAAGGAGTTTTTTCGTAGTATATTGCGAAAAAACTCCTTATTTATTTTTACGCCTTTTCCTCCTTTTGCATATACATAAGAAAAAGGAGGGATAAAGATGGGGATTGTTGAAACTGCCGAGTGGTTACATCTATATTATGGACGGCCAGAAAAGTTGTGTGAGAAGTTTACGAAGTATATCCCGTTGCCAAAAGAAAGATTGTACCGCTTTTTAATTTCTAAAGGTATGTATCGCCCGGTTATGCGAGGAGAACAAGAGATTAAAGAGTTAGAGAAAAAGGAAATCTGGAAAGAGTTACGTATGGAGTATGAGAAACTGAAAAATTGGTTGAAAGGTCCGGATGTCCCTGTCTTTATTTTATTATCAGATTCTTATAATCGAACTGTACAAGAAGAGTATAACGGCAGGGCTGGATTATCTATGCGTCACGTTATTTTCTTATTCGTATGCGGACGGAATTCGGTAGAAGAATTAAAAGTGTTATTGGCGCATGAATATCATCACATATGCAGGTTACATCAAATTGAGACGAAAGAAACAGAATATACATTACTTGATACGATGATTATGGAAGGGTTAGCTGAGCAAGCAGTAACGGAAAGATATTCAGAAAAAAACAATGCACCGTGGACGACGTATCTTTCAAAAGAAGAGGCTATTTATTATTGGGAAAACGTTGTACACGAAAGAATAAGTATAAAACGAGGAACAAGGGAGCATGACATCTTATTAAATGGATTTCATTCTTATCCGAAGATGCTTGGCTATGCACTTGGATTTCATATTGTCAAAGATTGTGTAACTTCCGCATCTATAGATACACTTTCTTTATTATCTATAGATGCGAAAGAAATATTGAATAAAGCAAATACATTTCATATATAAAAAAACAGGAATTCTATTTCCTGTTTTTTTACTATTAATAGAAGAAAAAATAATAATTAGAATATATTTCCTAAGGTGGAATAAAGTTAAGCAAAATTGAACATAATGATTGATACAAACAGTAGTGAAGTGAGGGGTAGTGAATGTTATATCTACATGATGTATGGGTAAATTGGTTTGAAGGTGAAGAGAATGGGTATAACGTTTGTCATTTTTACGAATGGCGAAAAGATGATACGATTGAGCTATTAGATCAAGTGCCATTATTAAAAGTAGATTCCACATTATATCATTACATCGAAGACGAATTGTTAGAGCTTCCGCAAAAATTGTTGGAAGACGTACATCATAAGGCTTATATTCGTAAAAATCATGAACGTTTGCAGCAAGAGTATTGCTTTGTAGTTACAGATGGAAAAGGAATTATTGCGATTGACACAATTGGTTACAATGTGCCAATTCGAAAGAGCAGACTTATACCGCGCCAAGAGCAGATGGTATATGAGATGGTAGAAAACGTACAAGCAGAAAAATATGAGTTCCAAGTAGAAGAAATGGAAAAAGAACATCATATTTTATCACCATCACCTTTCATTATGAATGGCTTAACTCGTAAAGAACGACAGCTTAAACAATTATTATTTATGGCGTTAGATCAATTACATACAACGAAAAACACAGCAGAAATTCGCTATTGGTTCACAGAGTGGGATCCATCAGCATATGGAATGGTTCAACATATGGAATTTGAAGATATTTGGGCTAAACTGTATGATGAAGCGAAAACAGGCTGGTCTGAGAAGCATGAACAATTATGTGAGCGTCTCGTAAAAGGACAGCCATTCTTTGAAAAGTTATGGGAAATGGAAAATGAGCAAAAGGTAAATTAAAAAACCGCCAATTGGCGGTTTTTTTTATTTGTTGTAACTTGGCTTCAGCGAGCATTCTAAGAAATCCAGCTCCGGTAGCAAGTCCTTCGCGTCTAAGAACCTTCCCCACGAGAAGGTAAAAAGCACCTTCTGTGGGAAAGAACCTTAGCCAGTCAGGGCTGAACGAGCCGCCTCCGCTTTATATAGTAATCCAGCTCCAGCGGCAGGAATGTTCGGTGGCTTCGCGCCTTCCTGCGAGGCAAAAAGCGCCTCGCAGGAAGGCGCTCCATCCCCCTCACATTCTGAACGAGCCGCCTCCGCTTTATATAAGTTACCTACGTTTTCTACTTAATCCCATTGCGTTTTCTACTTTGCGTAGTTGTTTGAATGCAACGCGGTTTGCTTTTTCGGCACCTTTGTCTAGAATTTCGTCTAGTTCTGGTGAGCTGATTAGTTCGTTATATTTGTCTTGGATTGGACGAATTGCATCTACGACTACTTGTGCTAGGTCGCCTTTGAAGTCTCCGTATCCTTTTCCTTCGTACATTGCTTCGATTTCTTCTACTGTTTTTCCAGAGAATGAAGAGTAGATTGTTAATAAGTTAGAGATTCCAGGTTTGTTTTCTTTATCAAATTTCACAATACCTTCAGAGTCAGTTACAGCACTCTTAATTTTCTTCTCAATTGTTTTCGGTTCATCAAGCATACTGATCATTGATTTTGGATTCGGATCAGATTTACTCATTTTCTTCGTAGGCTCTGTTAATGACATAACGCGAGCTCCTACTTTTGGAATACGAATTTCAGGAACAGTGAACACTTCACGGAAGCGCTTGTTGAAACGCTCTGCTAGGTCACGTGTTAATTCCATATGTTGTTTTTGATCATCACCAACAGGTACGATTTCAGTGTTGTAAAGTAAAATATCAGCAGCCATTAATGGTGGGTACGTTAGTAATCCAGCTGGAACTGAGTCTCTACCTGATGCTTTATCTTTATATTGCGTCATACGCTCTAATTCTCCAACGTAAGCAACTGATTGCATAATCCATCCTAGTTGAGCGTGTGCTGGTACTTCTGACTGTACAAATAAAGTAGCTTTTTCCGGATCAATGCCGCATGCTACATAAAGTGCAGCAAGACTGCGGATGTTTTTACGAAGTTGTACGGGATCTTGAGGTACTGTAATCGCATGTTGGTTTACAATACAGAAATAACAGTCGTGTTCATTTTGAAGCTCTGTAAATTGCTTCATAGCTCCTAAATAGTTTCCAAGTGTAATCGTTCCACTCGGCTGAATACCAGAAAAGATAACTGACATAAGTAATTCCTCCTAAATTTGAATGCGTGATAGGGAAGAGAAGGCAAACAAAAAAGCCCATTCATCCCAAAAAACTATAGGGACGAATGGACCGCGGTACCACCCTAATTATTTCACTACTGTGAAATCTCTCTAATCCATAATAACGTTTGGATATAACGCCAAAGCCTACTACTTTCGGTTCGGTTTGGTGCTCAAAAGCCCATTCCACACTGCGCAATTACTTGTTCACACCAGCCACAAGCTCTCTGAAATTGCCTCAATATGTACTCTTCTTTATCATCGCATACATATAAATTTATTTATTGTTACCTGAGCTCTTTTAATATGAAAGAACTAAAGTTTTATAACAAAATGTTTTGCTGATTATTATATCATATGGGATAGTGTTTGCAAACTACATCAAAATAGTAAAGCTAATGAGGGTTGAGAACAACCCAAGAACGATACCTGTAATGCAAATTGGATACGTCCATTTGAATGAATATGTTTTATAAATACGTTCTTTCTTATCGACAGGTTCCTCTGCTTCTTCAATTAAAGAGTCAATTTTTTTGTTCGTACCAAACACTCTTTGAAAGGCGTAAATTGTTACGTTAAAAAATCCATTTTGAAATATGAATAAAAAACCGCCGACAAGAATAAAAAGTAGTGCGGCATAAAACGATATATTGACAAAATTCAACAAAAATTGCGATGAAACGAGGATTGCGCCAATACTAGAAGCGATTATCGCTATGAAAATTAGTATACAAGTATGAAAAAAAACTTTATTCAAAATGTTCCCCTCCGTCAAAATATTACTAGAATTATTATACTATAAAAGCTATAATATGTACTAGAATTAATTTTTTGAAAATTATACGCAATTAAAGGTCTGATTTTAAGATGATGGTAGCAATGTTAACGTATCCCTTTACAAAAAAATAAAAAAATAAACATTTTATTAAAAATTTTAACAAAAAAACAAAAAACTATATTCACAATTGTTATATTATATGTATAATGAAAATTGTAGAAACTTGGAGATTATTCTTTCAATTCTACTTTTTTACAAGTGAGGGTACAGGAAGTGCAATTAGGGGAGGCAACACAACATGAAGAAAAAGATACCGTTATTACTTGCATCGACTTTAACTGCAAGTATGTTGCTTGGTGCGTGCAGCTACCAGAAAGATGACGCAAAAGCAAAAGGGAAAGAAAACGCTACGAGTAGTAGTAACGGAAAGCAGGTTCTTAATTTAACGGAGTTATCTGAAATTCCGTCAATGGATGCATCATTAGCATCTGACGCTGCATCTTCTACAGCATTAAATAATACGATGGAAGGTTTATATCGTATAGGTAAAGATCAGAAGAGAGTGCCTGGAATTGCTGAGGATGTTCAGAAGCTAGATGATGGAAAGAAATACATATTTAAATTAAGAAAAGATGCAAAGTGGTCGAATGGGGAACCTGTAACAGCAAAAGACTTTGTGTATTCATGGAAAAGAGCAGTAAATCCAGATACAAAAGCGACATATTCGTACATTATGTTCGATATTAAAAATGCAGAGAAAATTCATAAAAAAGAATTACCTGCTGACCAATTAGGTGTAAAAGCGATTGATGACTATACATTAGAAGTGGAATTAGACAATCCCGTTCCTTACTTTGTTGATTTAACGGTTTATCCAGTATTTTACCCGCTCAATGAGAACTTTGTAAAAGCACAAGGTGATAAGTTTGGGTTAGAGGCGAATACAACATTATATAATGGACCATTTGTTATGAGCGATTGGAAACATGAGCAAAGCTTCCAGTTTAAGAAGAACCCATCATATTGGGATAATAAAACGGTTAAAATCGAAGAAATTAATTTTAATATTGTTAAGAATACGTCAACTGATGTAAATTTATATGAGACAAACTCGATTGATCGTGCGGCTCTATCTTCAGAATTTGTTGATAAGTTTAGACAAAGCTCAGAATTCCACACAAGAAAAGAAGCAGGGGTTGCTTATCTAAGATTTAATCAAAGTAATCAATACTTAAGCAATAAAAACTTAAGAAAAGCAATTTCAATGTCCTTTGACCGTGATAACATTGCGAAAGTTATTTTAAATAATGGTGCAATTGGAGCTTATGGATTTGTTGGAAAAGATTTCGCTGAAGGTCCGAATAAAAAAGATTTCCGAGCTGAAAATGGAAAGTTAGTTGAAACAGATCCAAAAGAAGCGAAAAA
Organism: Bacillus cereus group sp. BfR-BA-01309; assembly: GCF_022664315.1. Classification (NCBI taxonomy): domain Bacteria; kingdom Bacillati; phylum Bacillota; class Bacilli; order Caryophanales; family Bacillaceae; genus Bacillus; species Bacillus cereus group sp. BfR-BA-01309. The sequence continues at coordinate 97,313 of NZ_JAKUHE010000009.1, read as the reverse complement.
GCTATGGGAAACAGCGAAGAAAGAGCTTGGCACTGATAAAATCGAACTAGAATTCTTAAACTTCGATAATGAAGATGCGAAAAAAGTTGGTGAATTCTTAAAAGGTGAGATGGAAAAGAACTTACCAGGTTTATCGATTAAAATTAAACAACAGCCATTCGCACAAAAAAATAAATTAGAAGATTCTCAGCAATATGATATTGCGTTTGGTATTTGGGGACCAGATTTCCCAGATCCAATTTCATATTTAGATATGTTTGTTACGAATGGTTCTCAAAATAAAACAGGCTATTCTAATAAAAAATATGATGAGTTAATTTTAAAAGCTAAAACAGATACAAAAGATTTACAAGCACGCTGGGACAACCTTTTAGAAGTAGAGAAGATGTTAATTAAAGAGGATGCTGTTATCACTCCAATCTTCCAAAAAGGTTCAGCGTATGTAGTAAAAGGTGCCGTAAAAGATATTATCCCAATTAACTATGGTGGTAAATTAACTTACAAATGGGCATCTGTTGAACAAAAATAATCTTTTTTCCATCGTTTACTAGGGTATATGCCTATGATGGGCGTATGCTCTTATTTTAAAAAAATAAAAGTAAGAATATTTTAAACTATCTTATTGCTTTTGAGAAAAACGGGGAGGTGCTTGACTATGGGACGTTATGTATTAAAACGTTTCGTGTACATGGCTTTGACATTATTTTTAATTACTACACTGACTTTCTTTTTGATGAAATTACTTCCGGGTTCTCCGCTTAAAAACCAGGAGAAACTATCACCGGCACAAAAAGAAATCATTCTTGAAAAATATGGCTTAAATGATCCAGTACCAGTTCAATATGCACGTTACTTAGGTAACTTAGCAAAAGGTGATTTAGGGGTATCATTCCAATATGATAACCGTCCAGTAACAGATATGATTGTGGATCGCATTGGACCATCAGCACAACTTGGTTTACAAGCGATTATATTAGGAACATTTATCGGTTTACTTTTAGGAATCGTTGCGGCACTTCGTAACAATACGTGGGTCGATTATGGGGCGACAATTATTTCCGTACTCGGGATGTCGGTACCATCGTTCGTATTCGCCGCATTACTACAATATTTCGTAGGGGTAAAACTTGGTTGGTTCCCAGTAGCCTTCTGGAAAGGACCAGAGTTTACAGTGATGCCTACGATCGCTTTATCGATGGCAGTTATAGCAACAATCGCACGTTTCTCTCGTGCAGAGTTAATTGAAGTTATGCAAGCTGACTACATTTTAACAGCGAAAGCAAAGGGGATTAGTCAAGGCGTTATCATTGTAAAACACGCACTTCGTAACGCGCTAATTCCAGTTGTAACAATTTTAGGACCAATGGTTGCGGCATTAATTACAGGAACACTCGTTATCGAGCAAATTTATGCAGTACCAGGACTAGGGGAACAGTTCGTTAAATCTATTACAGTGAATGACTATACAGTTATTATGGGAACTACAATTTTCTATAGTGCGATTTTCATCTTAGTTATTTTCATTGTTGATATTTTATACGGAATTATTGATCCTCGAATTCGTTTAGCGGGAGGGAAAAAATGATGAAAGATGTACAAAAATTATCTCCAGATTTATTTCAACAAGCCAATCAAAATAATGTGGATAATGAAGTCATTGCCCGTCCAAGCTTAACGTTTTGGCAAGATGTAAGAAGACGTTTGTTCCAACATAAAGGAGCAATGTTAGGTTTCGTTTTATTAGCGCTTATTATATTACTAGCAATTTTTGGGCCGATGGTAAGTAAACACTCTTATAAAGAGCAAGACTTAGGTCGTGCGAAATTACCACCGAAAATTCCTGTTATTGAAAATGTTCATTGGCTACCATTTGACGGTACAGATCAATATGGTGTTGACCAATATGAAAAACGTGATATTAAAGAGTATTTCTGGTTTGGTACAGATGATCTTGGACGCGATTTATGGACAAGAACATGGGAAGGTACGCGCGTATCGTTATATATCGCTCTTTTAGCAGCGGCGATTGACTTAGTAATTGGGGTTGCATACGGAGGTATTTCAGCGTTCTATGGCGGTAGAGTAGATAATATTATGCAACGTGTTATGGAGATTATTAATGGTATTCCATACTTAATCATCGTTATTTTAATGGTAATCATTATGGGATCTGGTATATGGTCAATTACACTCGCAATGGCGATTACAGGCTGGATAGGGATGTCGCGGATTGTTCGTGGACAAATCTTAAAGTTAAAAAACCAAGAATATGTATTAGCATCTCGTACATTAGGTGCAACAAATACACAATTAATTGTGAAACATTTAATTCCAAACGTAATGGGACCTATCATCGTAATGACAATGTTTACAATTCCATCAGCGGTGTTTGGTGAAGCGTTCTTAAGTTTCATCGGTTTAGGAATTCAGCCACCATTTGCGTCACTTGGTTCTCTTGTAAATGATGGTTATAAATCAATTCAAACGTATCCACATATGATGTTCATCCCTGCGGTTGTCATCAGTATGTTAATCTTAGCATTCAACTTAATGGCAGACGGATTACGCGACGCGTTAGATCCAAAAATGCGTAAGTAAAAGAGGGGAGAAGTAAAAATGAAAACATTGCTAGAGGTAAAAGATTTGCAAGTCTCCTTTGATACACATGCAGGTGAAGTACAAGCTGTACGCGGTGTTACTTTTGATTTGAAAAAAGGAGAAACATTAGCGATTGTAGGAGAATCTGGTTCTGGTAAATCAGTTACTTCTAAAGCTTTAATGGGATTAATTCCGAATCCTCCAGGACGTATTAAAAACGGTGAAATCGTATTTGAAGGTCGTGACTTAACGAAATTAACAGAAAAAGAAATGCAACAAGTGCGCGGTAAAGATATCGCGATGATTTTCCAAGATCCTATGACATCATTAAACCCAACGATGACAATTGGGAATCAAATTATGGAAGGTCTTATTAAACACCAAGGGATGAGTAAAGCAGATGCACGTAAAGTTGCGTTAGAATTAATCGACCTTGTAGGTATTCCGAATCCAGAAGCGCGTTTAAAACAATATCCTCACCAATTCTCAGGTGGTATGAGACAGCGTGTAGTTATTGCGATGGCGTTAGCTTGTAACCCGAAATTATTAATTGCCGATGAGCCGACAACAGCGCTAGACGTTACAATTCAGGCGCAAATTTTAGAGCTTATGAAGGACATTCAGCAAAAAACAGAAGCGGCAATCATTTTCATTACGCATGACTTAGGTGTAGTGGCAAACGTTGCTGATCGCGTGGCAGTTATGTACGCTGGTAAAGTTGTTGAAATTGGAACGGTTGATGAAATTTTCTACAATCCAAAACATCCGTACACTTGGGGCTTAATCGCATCTATGCCAAGTTTAGATGGTTCAGAAGAAGAGTTATACGCAATCCCTGGAACGCCTCCAGATTTATTAAAGCCACCAAAGGGAGATGCTTTTGCACCACGTAATCCACAGGCATTGAAAATTGATTTTGAAATGGACCCACCTTTATTTAAAGTAAGTGATACACACTATGCGGCAACTTGGTTACTTCACGAGCAAGCTCCAGAAGTAAGACCGCCGGCAGTTGTTGAAAAACGCATTCTTCAAATGAAAGCAGGTGAACAACATGACTAAACAACGTGAGAAATTAATTGAAGTAAAAAATGTAAAGCAGCACTTCGACGTGAGTGGTGGTGTTGTCAAAGCGGTTAATGATATTTCATTTGATATTTACCGCGGAGAGACATTTGGTCTTGTAGGAGAATCAGGTTGTGGTAAATCTACAACTGGAAGAACGATTATTCGTTTATATGATGCAACTGCTGGTGAAGTATTGTTCGATGGTGAAAATGTACATGGTAAAAAATCACGTGCACAACTGAAGAAGTTCAACCGTAAAATGCAAATGATTTTCCAAGATCCATATGCATCATTAAACCCTCGTATGACAGTAGGGGATATTATTGCAGAAGGTATTGATATTCACGGACTAGCAAAAGGCAAAAAAGAGCGTATGGACCGTGTTCATGAATTATTAATCACAGTTGGTTTAAATAAAGAGCACGCAAACCGTTTCCCCCATGAATTCTCAGGTGGACAACGTCAACGTATCGGTATCGCTCGCGCACTTGCTGTAGAACCGGAATTTATCATTGCCGATGAGCCAATCTCAGCACTTGATGTTTCAATCCAGGCGCAAGTTGTAAACTTACTGAAAAAGTTACAAAAAGAAAAAGGTTTAACATACTTATTCATTGCCCATGATTTATCAATGGTAAAATACATTAGTGACCGAATCGGCGTAATGTACCGTGGTCAAATCGTTGAGCTAACAACAAGTGAAGAGTTATATGCGAATCCAATTCATCCATATACGAAATCACTATTATCAGCAATTCCGCTTCCAGATCCAGATTATGAGCGCAATCGTAAACGTATCGTATACGACCCATCTCAGCATGATTACGGTAGTGAAGTGCCAACAATGCGTGAAATTCGCCCAGGACATTTCGTACTATGTTCTGAAGCGGAGTATAAGAAATATAAAGAGATTTATCAATAAGAAAGAGAGTCATTCTTCTATTATGAGGGGTGGCTCTTTTTTTATGGATTGAAGAAAGTGAAGGGATAAATTTGCTTTAATATTAGATTATTTCTATTTTGAGACTAGAAAATAAGTATTTTCTAAGTAGGGAAATCTCATTTTATTATTTTGGAGGGTGAAAGAGATTGCACTATTATGAATAGTGATAGAGATCGTACTAAAATGCATGTTCCTCAAAAAGATGATGTGAATGGTGTAAATGCAATTTATAAGTGAAAGTAAGGAGGGATATATAATGAATAAAAAATTAAAATTCATTTTGTTGGCAGTTCCTTTCGCAATTTTCTTATGTATAGGGGGATATAGTATTTATTTTGGAGAAGTCGAAGATAAAACAATTTTAATAACTAAAGATTTTCCATCCACAAGTAGATTAGAAGACATGGTTAAGGAAGCCGATGTAGTTGCAATAGGCAATTATGATAGTTTTGATTCAACTTGGAATATGGCGCGTAATCCACAAGACATTAGTCAAGAAGATCAGGGAAATTATGTAGAGGGGCATTTATACAATTTTAACGTAAAAGAAGTTTTAAAAGGAGACCCCTTACAAGATAGAATGAAAATTAATTATCGATACGCAGAACAAATTGAAATCGATGATTCGAATAGTAAGGTTGTAAATGAAGACCCTCTTTATATAAAGCCGGAGATTGGGAAGAAATACATGTTATTTTTGAAAAAAGATGAAAATATGAGTCATTACTTTGGCGCAATTGAACCATTTTCCATAATGTTTGATGAAAATGATATAGCGTATTTACAGTCAAACTTATTACATGTAGACGAAGAGAGATTAAGTGTTAAAAAGAAACAAGATAACCAAACATATATTTTAAAAAATCAAGTGGATCATACAATATCGGATACGATTTCTAATAAGAATATTGACGAATTGAAGATAGAAATTGAAAAGTATAATTAAAAAAAGCTGTTCCAACAATTTGTTGGAACAGCTTTTCTCCAATGCAAATTTCATTTACAAATGACTGCATCTCAATTAAACGAGCATTACTGTGCCTGAACAGAAACAATCTCTTCTTGTTCTTCTGGTTTAACGAGTGCATAACGTTCCCACGCTCTACTTTTCCAGCGGAAGAACATAATGATGGCACGTGTCCATTCATCAATAGCAATCGCTAACCAAATACCAACGAGCCCCATATCTAAATGGAAGGCGAAAAAGTAACCGAGTGGTAAACTCATTAACACCATAGAGAATGCGCCGATTAAAACGGGGTACTTTGCATCACCAGCTGCGCGAAGTGAATTGATAATGACGATGTTCATCGTGCGTCCCGTTTCAAGTAGTACACTTAGTAAAAGAACTGATGCACCTAACGTAATAATGTGCGGATTATCTGTAAATAGTCCCATTAATTGTGTACGGAATGTAATGACGAGAGCGACCATACATAAAGTGACTCCAATTGCCCACTTTACACTTTTCCATACGCGTTCATACGCTTCGTCTTTTTCACCACCGCCAACGAGGCGTCCGATAATAATGGCTGTTCCCATACCGATCGCAATCGCGAATAAATAAGTGAACATAGAAATATTCGTAGCGTATTGTCTCGCCGCTAATGATTCCGTTCCTAAGTATGTTGCATAGTATAAGAAGACAATTTGGCAAGCTTGATACATAACCTGCTCAAATGCAGATGGAATCCCGATTTTTAAAATTTTTCCGATGTATTCCTTTGATAAGGTGAAGTAATATTGTAATTTCACACGGTATTCCATAACACGGTACAGTAACCAGAAGAAAACGATAAGTGCGATTAATCTGCTGACAGCAGAAGAAATGGCAGCCCCTTGTACACCGAGCTCTGGGAAACCAAATTTTCCGAAAATGAGTACGTAGTTTCCAGCGATATGAATAATATTCATTCCAAGTGAAATAAACATCGCTTGCTTTGTGAAGCCATGTACGCGGATAATTGCGGCTAATGAATTAATAATAGCTTGAAGGAAAATAGCGCCTCCGACGATGGATAAATAGTTTTGCGCATACATGAGTACATCGCCTTGTAAGTTCATTGCCATCATCATATGTTTTGAAAATAAAAGAAAACCAGCGCTTATAATGAGTCCGACCACTAAATTTAATGTGACGGCTAAAGCTGATATTTTAGATGCTTCCATAAAACGTTTGGAACCGAGGTATTGAGATACGACGATAGCTGCGCCGTTCCCGATGACTTCTAGTACCAAAATAGCGATATGGAGATATTGATTCGCTGCACCAACCCCAGATACAGCATCGTCTGATAATGCACTTAACATGAAAGTATCAGCGATCCCCATTAACATAAATAGAAAAACTTCTAGAAAAATAGGCCATGTTAATAAGAATAAACTTAATTTCTCTGTCGGCCCGTTTTTTGCCTGAATTGCTGTCATGTCCGTCCCCTCTTTACCGATATCTATTTTTAGCAAAGTGTATCGTAACATACTTTCTTATCCTTTGCACTCATTTTAACCTACATATCTTTATTATGAAGAGAGTGCTATTTTATGATAAAAAGAGAAGGATAATTATGCACAAAGTATTATAAAATATAAAATTTATTTTTCTCTGATAATTTAGAAAAATATAAAAAATGTTATTTTCAACACTTTAGTAAGGATAATCAACAATATGAAACGTTTACAAAGGTTTATTTTTTAACAGAAAATTTTAATAAAATAGAAATATAAATATACAAAAAATATATTTATGTGTATAATATGAATTGTTAGAACATATATATATTTCTATTTGTTCGAAAATGAAAGGGCTAACATTTTTTTGGAGGGTGGAAGTATGAAAAAAAAGATACCAGTTTTTGTAGCGTCAACAGTAGCGATGAGCATGATGTTAGGGGCATGTAGCTACCAAAAAGATGAACCGCAAGCGAACGCAAAAGGGGATAGCGGGAAAAGCGGTGCGAAGCAAGTTATTAACTTAATTGAAACACAAGAAATTCCAACGATGGACCCAGCGTTATCAGCTGATGCAGTTTCTTCAAGAGTAATGACTAATACGATGGAAGGCTTATACAGTTTAGGGAAAGATGATAAGCTAGTTCCTGGTGTAGCGAAGGAATTCCAAAAGTCAGAAGACGGTAAAAAATATACATTTAAATTACGTGAAGACGCAAAATGGTCAAATGGTGAGCCTGTGACGGCGAAGGATTTCGTATATGCATGGCAAAGAGCGATTAACCCAGATACAGCTGCGAAATCAGCGTACATTATGTATGATATAAAAAATGCAGAGAAAATTAATAAAAAAGAGATGAGTCCAGATCAATTAGGCGTGAAAGCGATTGATGACCATACATTAGAAGTGGAATTAGACAATTCAATTCCATACCTTGTAGATTTAATGGTATATCCAATCTTCTATCCTGTGAATGAAAAGTTTGTGAAAGAGCAAGGTACGAAGTTTGGTTTGGAAGCGAATACAACACTTTATAACGGACCATTTACATTAAGTGATTGGCAACATGAACGTAGCTTTAAAATGACAAAGAGCGCGTCATATTGGGACAATAAAGAAGTGAAGATTGAGGAAGTAAACTTTAATATTGTAAAAGATACGTCTACGCCAATTAATTTATATGAAACAAACGCAGTCGATCGAGCGACGTTATTAGCAGAGTTCATCGATAAATATAAAGGAAAACCAGATTTCCAAACAGTAGAAGATACATCTGTATTCTTCCTTCGTTTAAATCAAAAAGACCCAGCTTTAGCAAATAAAAATATTCGTAAAGCAATTTCACTTGCTTTTGAACGTAAGCCGTTCGTTGATACATTATTAAATAACGGTTCTAAGCCAGCAACAGGATTAATTCCTGATAACTTCATTAAAGGGCCAGATAAGAAAGACTTCCGTGCTGTAAATGGAGATATTGTAAAACCAAACGTGAAAGAAGCGAAGAAGTATTGGGAAGCTGGTAAAAAAGAACTTGGTAAAAATGAAATCGAATTAGAGTTATTAAATGAAGATGTTGAATTATCGAAGAAAACCGGTGAATATTTAAAAGGTGAGTTAGAAAAGAATTTACCAGGCTTAACAGTGAAAATTAAACAACAACCATTTGCGCAAAAACTAAAACTAGAAGATGCGGGCGATTATGTGATGTCATTCTCTGGATGGAGTGCAGACTTCCCAGATCCAGTTACATACCTTGATATGTTTGTGACGGACGGATCGCAAAATAAAATGAAATACTCTAATCCGAAATATGATGAAATTATCATGAAAGCGAAGAAAGATGGAAGCGATGTAAATGCCCGTTGGAAAAACTTATTAGAAGCAGAGAAAATGTTACTTGATGACGCTGCGATTGTTCCAGTATATCAACGTGGTAGAGCGTATATACAAAGAGAATCAATTAAAAATATGTACAACCATAAATATGGCGGCGATTTAAGCTTTAAATGGGCGTCAGTAGAGAAATAAGAAAAAAGCAGGTGATTGCCTGCTTTTTTTAATACGTACGTTTCTTATAAATACCTTTCCCACCAACTTGATTCCAACCGGATTGCACATCCAAACTTTTATTAACAAACTTCATCTTTTCTTTTCCGCCAAAGAGTTTTTCACCAATGCTATTTGTAATGACACCAATCAATGCTGTTATTCCGATGATGAGGGCAGCAACCGTGACAAAATCAATAAAAAAAGCAATCATTTGCAAATTCCCCCTTTGCCTGTCTGTATGTTTATTGTATGAGATAAAAGGTAAAAAAGAAAGAAATGTCAGAAAAATTATTGATTTATTTTAGAAATCGTATAGACATGAAGGAGAATGTTTGTTAAAATAAGAACAAACGTTCCTTTTTATTCTCAATTGTATAGTCTTACATTTCTTAATTGATTTATCAAGAAAAGGTAAGAAAACGTTCTCTTTTTTATAGGAAAGATTCTGGGAAAATAACTATATATCATATGAATAATCTATGAAAAGCAAGCGTTAAGAGGGTTGGAGGTATTGTTAAAGTACAGATGAATCGAGTGTGATCATGTTACATAGCAGTGGAATACACGGAAGAGTTTTCTCAATTAGAAGGAAATTTACTGTATATTTCTTGCAAAATCTATTGTATAATGATTATAGAAGTTACTTATTAAAAGTAATTGTTGTTTGCTAAAAGTTGTTGCTTACATGAAATGCGATTTTTGCACTTTGTTTTAAGACAAGGTATCGCAAAAAAATGCTGAATTTAGAAATTTAAACTGTAATTAGTACAGAATTTGTACTCTTTAAGGAGAGTGAGCTTTGTATGGTAACATTATATAGTTCTCCAAGCTGTACGTCTTGTAGAAAGGCGAAATTATGGCTAGAGGAAAATCATATTCCTTATACAGAACGTAATATTTTCTCAGATCCATTAACGATTGAGGAAATTAAAGAGATTTTACGTATGACAGAAAGCGGAACGGATGAGATTATTTCTACTCGTTCGAAAGTTTTCCAAGAATTAAATGTAAACTTAGAGTCTTTACCACTTCAAGATTTATATAAGATGATTCGTGACTATCCAGGGATTTTACGTCGTCCAATTATGATTGACGAGAAACGCCTTCAAGTAGGTTACAATGAAGACGAAATCCGCCGTTTCTTACCACGTACTGTAAGAACGTTCCAATTACGTGAAGCACAGCGTCTTGTAAATTAATTATAATAATATGAAAACCTTCTACTTATTATATAGTAGAAGGTTTTTTTTAGTGTTTCACATTTCGTAATCGAACTTGTTGCACGATAATACCGATGCATAAAATGGTGAAAATAAATAAGTAAGGAATGCTTGCAGTGAAACTTGGGTTGTTATGAAAAAAGGTTGCAAGTCGGTCTTCATGTGTGACCATTTTTCCAGCTGTATAGGCGAGAATCGCTGCCCCGCAATAAATGAGGAATGGAAAGCGTTCCATAAGTATTAAAATGAGTTTGCTGCCCCAAATAATAATCGGGATAGAGATGAGTAAGCCGATTATTACGAGTAATAATCTTCCGTGAGCTGCCCCTGCAATGGCAATAACGTTGTCAAATCCCATAACAAGGTCCGCGAATACGATTGTACGCACAGCTTGAAATAAAGTTGTTTTTCCTTGAATAGAAGAAAGATCGTTGCTATTATCGGTTAGTAAATTTACTGCAATTAATGTAAGTAAAACACCGCCGATAAGTTGCAGAAATGGAATGTCGAGTAAATAGACAGCTAGTATAGTAAGGAGAATTCTTAGTACGATTGCTAAAAGAGTACCAATCAAAATGGCTTTATTTCGTTTCGATTCAGGTAAATTTCGGCTAGCCAGTGCGATGACGATTGCGTTGTCACCACCTAGTACAACATCGATACCGACAATCATTAGTACGGATGTTAAAAACTCTAAGTCCATTCGTCTGCCTCCATTTATGATGTTTTAATAAGCGAACTATATGTATGTGGTGAAGAGAGAGTAAATCATCTTCTCTAATAAAAGTTTCACTTTATTACAGTGTACGGGGGAAGGTGGAAATGTATGTCCAAATTTTTTGTGAGTAAGAAATCGCTATAATGATATATTTGTGTAGACAATCGAATAAAGATAGGCATATAACTATTTTTGTAAAATAAATCGATTTTATTTCCATTCTGGAGAATCTTATCATAAAATGAGAGTACAAGAATCTATTGATTTGTCATATGAGTGGGGAATCCCTTCATAACAATTCCAAACAGGAAGGGAGAGTTGTATTTTGGATATTGAAAGAATAAATGACCATACGATGAAATTTTTTATTACGTACATTGATATAGAGGACAGAGGCTTTAATCGTGAGGAAATTTGGTATGACCGCGAACGAAGCGAAGAGCTCTTTTGGGAAATGATGGACGAAGCTCGTGATCATGACGATTTCTTTATTGATGGGCCGTTATGGATTCAAGTGCAAGCAGTCGATAAAGGGATTGAAGTACTTGTTACGAAAGCAGAGCTTTCAAAGGATGGACAAAAGTTAGAACTACCAATAGGTGTAGATAAAATCATAGACATTCCTCTAGATGAAGGCATTGAATCATTATTCCAGCAAGAATTAGTGGAAGAGGTAGAAGAGCAAGCAGGAACAAACTTTAACGAAGATGGTACGTTTGGCTTTTTAATTAAGTTTAATGATTTTGAAGATGTTATTTCATTAAGTCACCGTCTTATCTTTGAAGATATAAAAGATGAGCTGTATTCATTTGAGAACCGCTATTATGTATATGTGGAATTCGATGAAGTGCTACATGATGAAGAAGAAATCGATCGTATTTTAAGTATTGTTTTAGAGTACGGAGAAGAATCAACTTTAACAATTCATCGTGTAAGTGAGTATGGGAAACAAATTGTGAAAGAGCATGCGCTTGAAACAATTCGCAATAATTTTCCTGCTAAAACGTAGGCCGATTTCTGTAGTATGAAATCGGCTTTTTATATGAAGAATAGGAAAGCTTTCTTAGTAAGGAGGTAAGAGATGAAAAATACGTTAAAGTTGATTTTCTTTGTTTTACTATTGTTCGCATTATTTGTTTCGTTGCGTATGTTTATTGATGTAGCATTTTATTCGGATGTAATTGGGATAAAAGATGTGTCGATTTTAGGTATTATTAGTATTTTATTTACAGTATCTGCATTTTTAATTGGCTGCGTAATTTTCTTAGAGAACCGTCATCCGTCAAAAACACTTACATGGCTCATTGTGTTAGGTATTTTTCCGGTATTTGGATTCTTCGCTTATTTATTATTCGGACAGAACTTTCGGAGGAAGAGAATGTTCCAAAAGAAGGCGTTGCTCGATGAACAAGCGTTTTTACAATATAAGGGACATGAAGATTATGAAGAACGGATTTTGCGCAATCATAAGCATCAAGAGCTGTTATTTCGTTTAGCGGACCGCTTAGGCGCTTTAAATATTTCATTTCAAACTGAAACGAGAACATTAACAAATGGAGATGAAACGTTTCAGGCCATTTTAGATGGATTAAAACGAGCGAAACATCATATTCATATGGAATATTACATTGTCCGTGATGATAAGCTTGGAACAGAAATTAAAGATATTTTAATACAAAAATCAAAAGAAGGCGTAGTTGTTCGTTTTTTATATGATGCGGTTGGAAGTTTTAGATTATCGAATTCATATATTGAAGAATTAAACGACGCAGGTGTTGAAATGATCCCGTTTTTCCCTGTGCGCTTTCCGATTTTAAACGATAAGATTAATTATCGAAATCACCGAAAAATCGTTATTATTGATGGGAATGAAGGATTTGTAGGTGGATTAAATATTGGTGATGAATATTTAGGGAAGGATAAGTACTTCGGCTTTTGGCGAGACACGCATTTATATTTGCGTGGTGAAGCTGTTCAAAGCTTACAACTTATTTTCCTTCAAGATTGGTTTTATATGACTGGTGAGGCTGTGCTAGCCCCTGAATATTTACAAGCGAAAGCAGTTGAGGGGGATCATTGGGGAGGCGTGCAGCTCGTTGCAGGTGGACCGGATAATAAATGGGAAACAATTAAACATTTATATTTTGCCATGATTTCTTCTGCACGGAAATCCATTTGGATTGCGACGCCGTATTTTATTCCAGATGATGATATTTTATCCGCATTAAAGGTAGCTGCACTTGCTGGTATTGATGTTCGTTTATTAATGCCGAGTAAGCCTGATAAGCGCACCGTCTTTTACGCATCGAGATCGTACTTCCCGGAGCTTTTAGATGCAGGGGTAAAAATATATGAATATGAAAAAGGTTTCCTCCATAGTAAAGTTGTCATTGTCGATTCTGATTTAGCTTCAATTGGGACAGCTAATATGGATATGAGAAGTTTTCATTTGAACTTTGAAGTAAATGCCTTTTTATATGATACAGACAGCATTCGAAAACTCGTTCAAGATTTTAAAGAGGATATAGAAGAATCAAGTGAAATTCATGTCGATCGTTTTCATAAAAGGCGTCTTCATAGACGAATTGTTGAATCGACGTATCGATTATTATCACCTTTATTATAAAAAGAGATGTCCGAAATTGGGACATCTCTTTTTTAAAAGGAATTTGTAATAAATTGTAGAATATAAGGAGCTGAAAGGGTGTGATTCTGATGTTTATCGCTAAAAGAGAAAACGGAGAAAAAATTCATCTACTCTATCATCATGATGAAGAGCTTTTACATCGTATGCGTAAAAGGGAAAGCTTCTTTTGCATAGCTTGCGGGAAAGAATTGCAAATGAAATTAGGGAAACAAAAAAGTTGGCATTTTGCTCATAAGAAAATGGACGCGTGTCTTGCATTTTATGAAGCGGAATCTATGTATCATATGCACGGTAAAGAATTGTTATATAGGTGGTTCAAACGTCAAAACTTCCCTGTATATATAGAGCACTATCTTCCAGAGATTCAGCAACGACCAGATGTTTTTATAGAGAGAGCAGGGAGAACAATTGCGATTGAATACCAATGCGCAAATCTTTCTATAGAGCAGCTGTACAAACGAACCTATTCGTATTGGCAAGCTGGTATACAGGTCATTTGGATCATTGGTGGAAATCAATTGAAAAAGCACTCTGCATATTGGATGAAATTCTCCTCACTTATGGCTTTCTCCTTACAATCTTACCCTCAGCCATTTCTCATTTTTTTCTGTCCGAAACAAAAATTATTTATGAAATGCGCGTTTCTCACTTCATTTTCTACAAACATCTCTTTCTCACATATTATATATTTACCAACTGAAACGACTACTTTTGAAATGCTCTTTTCTCCCGTCTCTTTCCGAAAAGAAACATTAGGTGAGGAATGGAAAAAGCGAAAGAACTACTTTCGGAAAAATGCTTTACCCATTTGGAATTACAATCATAAGTCACTATTACGCCTCTTATATCAATGTAAATGTACCCCAGCAAATTTTCCTTCTGAAATTGGTGTGCCGCTCCCGTCCTCAATTGCTTTTCAAACAAATCCATTTATATGGCAAGCTTTTCTATATATGAAGTGTATAGGCGAGCTTGCGGTAGGCGATTGTATTTCCCTTCAATATGTGTGTAGTTATGTGAAAAAGTATACGAAAAGGCGTATGCTCCCGTACTTTTCACAGCATATATGGAAAGTGGCAGTTACTGAATATATAGTATTTCTATGTTATGCAGGTGTATTGCAGAAAGTGGGGGCTGATAAGTACCGGAAAAAAAGGGGTGTAGTCATACTGAAAACAAAGGAGGAAGTTATGAAATATGATGAAATTTGCTTAGCGTATGCCTTATCTTTATTTGAGGCAAAGTACAACATGAGAGAAGGAAAAGGGGATATAATAAAGACTGATCGTGAAGGAATTACATAAGAAAAATCGAATTGTATGTAAGTAGAGATATTTAAAGGAGGGCTTAAAGGATGTCTGAACAAAACACAGCAAAAACATTACCAGATCGCAAAGAAATTGAAGAATCAAGTACGTGGCGATTAGAAGATATTTTCCAAACAGATGCAGAATGGGAAAAAGAATTCCAAGCCATTAAAGAGCTATTACCGAAGTTAACTGAATTTAAAGGGAAACTTGGTGACTCTGCGAACAATTTACTTGAAGCATTGCAATATGAAGATGAAATTTCAATGCGATTAGGTAAGCTATATACATATGCACATATGCGTTACGATCAAGATACAACAAACTCTGTGTATCAAGCGTTAAATGACCGCGCGACAAACTTATATTCACAAGTATCTAGCAGCACAGCATATATTGTGCCTGAAATTTTATCGATTTCAGAAGATACACTGCGAACATTCTTGAAAGAAAATAGAGACCTAAGTGTATATGAACATGCATTAGAAGAAATTACGCGACAACGCCCGCACGTATTATCTGAAGCGGAAGAGGCTCTATTAGCAGAAGCATCTGAAGTAATGAGTGCATCAAGTAATACATTTGGTATGTTGAATAATGCAGATTTGAAATTCCCATCTATTAAAGGTGAGGATGGAGAAGAAGTAGAAATTACACATGGTCGTTACATTCAGTTTTTAGAAAGTGATGATCGTCGTGTGCGCGAAGATGCATTCAAAGCTGTATATGAAACGTACGGAAAATATAAGAATACATTTGCAAGTACGTTAAGCGGAGCTGTGAAACGTAATAATTTCAACGCCCGTGTTCGTAAATACGATTCTGCACGTCAAGCGGCATTAAGTAATAATAATATTCCTGAAGCTGTGTATGATCAACTTGTTGAATCTGTAAATGATAATTTACACTTGCTACATCGTTACATTGATATTCGTAAGCGTGCATTAGGGCTTGATGAGCTTCATATGTATGATTTATATACACCACTTGTACCAGAAGTGAAAATGAACGTGAAATATGAAGAAGCACAAGACATGTTATTAAAGTCTTTAAATGTACTTGGTGATGAGTATGTTGACATTTTAAAAGAAGCATATGAAAATCGCTGGGTAGATGTGTATGAGAACAAAGGAAAACGAAGCGGAGCATATTCATCTGGTGCATACGGAACAAATCCGTATATTTTAATGAACTGGCATGATAATGTAAATAATTTATATACACTTGCTCATGAGTTCGGTCATTCTGTGCATAGTTACTACACAAGAAAAACGCAGCCGCACGTATACGGTGATTATTCAATCTTCGTTGCAGAAGTAGCATCAACTTGTAATGAAGCGCTTCTAAACGATTATTTATTAAAAACGACAGAAGATAAGAAAGAGCGTCTATACTTATTAAATCATTATTTAGAAGGATTCCGTGGTACTGTATTCCGTCAAACGATGTTCGCAGAGTTTGAGCATATTATTCATAAGAAAGTACAAGAGGGACATGCGGTTACGCCAGACATGTTAACGGAGATCTACTATGATTTAAATAAGAAATATTTCGGTGATGCTTTAGTAATCGATGAAGAAATTGGTTTAGAGTGGTCTCGTATTCCGCACTTCTACTACAACTATTACGTATATCAATACGCAACAGGATTTAGTGCAGCAACAGCTTTATCTAAACAAATTTTAGAAGAGGGGCAACCAGCAGTAGAACGTTACATTAATGAGTTCTTAAAAGCAGGAAGCTCAGATTATCCAATTGAAGTGCTGAAAAAAGCTGGAGTAGATATGGCATCTCCAGAACCGGTAAAAGAAGCATTGCAAGTGTTTGAAGAGAAATTAAATGAATTAGAAGCATTATTATTTGAAGAGAAGTAATAGTAAAGACGAGGAATTTACCTCGTCTTTTTTGTTTTGAATATTTCTGTCGATATTTGTCGAAAAAATAAAGTGAATTTCTTTGTTTTTTTCTAAATTAGAAGGCAATTTTGCGATTTTTTTGTAGTTAAAACCCTTTAAATCGTTTTTTATGGTTGAAATAAGAGAGAGCGATGACAATGACTCCAAATAAAAGAGGAAAGGCAATAATTTTAGGAAAAGCTTGTAGTAGAGAGAGGATGTACAAGAAAAAAGAAACGATGACAGCTAGTAAGATAAGTAAAATATATGTTTTTTTCATACAGAACACCTCCAAAATAGCTTTTTTATAGCTTATTCAGAAATGAAAACGTTTAGAATGTGACAAAAGTGTGAAATTCGACAAAAGGGGTTGTCATCTGACGTCGAATCTTGTAATATAATAAGCGTGAACGAATTCACATACAAACATATACCCCTTTGTTTGAACGTGAAAATTTCTCCCATCCCCTTTAATATTTTTATAAGCCGTAAAGAAAAAGACCTGGTGTTTTACACCAGGTCTTTTTCTTTTGCTATCCATTTCCAATAACGCTCACATTTTACGTCAATCATTTGTACTTTTCGTTTCAGTTGTAATTTTTTCAGTTCGCGCTCAATTTCTTGTTGCGAGCAGTCATATATAAATGCTACTTCTTTTGAAGAGATAAATTGTGTTGCTTCTAATAAAACTTCTAAAGGTGGTAATGGTTCTGGCTCAATTTCACATTTTACAAGTTCTTTCAATAATTGTACGTATACGTCGTAAGAATAAGTTCCAGCGATTTTAATACCTTCTTCATCTGAATTCGCATGAAAAAATACGAGAGAAGGTATTTCTGTAATATGCATCTCATTTGTGAATTTTAAGTCACATTGGAAAGCTTTTTTTGCGCTAGTGGAATGTAGGTCTTTTTTAAATTCTTCTACATCAATACCGCTATCTCTTGCACATGCAAGTAATAATTCACAATCAGGGTTTGATACATTTTCAAGGAAAATATATTCTTGGAGTTTTCGCAAAAACTTCGAACCTGCTTTTCGGCCCTGCAACTCCGCTGCCTTAATTGCCATCGAAACTAAATATGGTGTTGACGATGCCTCTTGCATATGTACCTTTCCATCACATGAAAAACCTTGTAAACTTGTGGTCTTTTCCCACACAAATCGAATATTAGCAGGTTTATTCCATTTGTGTGAGGAAGCGTTCGTTCCGTCCACTTTTCCTGTTACGATATGACGAATAGAGAAGTATTTCCCGTATTCAAGCCATAGTTTAATAATAAAGGGCTCAATTTCCCAGCAATCTTTACAAAGTGGATCAATAAATAAATATGCTTCTACAGACTTATGCTCACATGCGGAAGGAGATGGCATATTGATATGCTTTGCTTCCTGCTTATCCATTACACTTCACCTGTTTCATTTGGAGTATTAACCATATGCTGAGCAGTTAATGCTAAACGTTCAAAAACGAACTCTCTTATATGACCGTGCACTCCTGTGTCATCCATTGCTTGCTCCATACATGATAGCCAAGCCTCTGCTCGTTTTGGCGTAATCTCAAACGGAAGATGGCGTGCTCTTAACATAGGATGACCATGTTCTTCAGTGTACAAATTAGGACCACCTAAATATTGCGTTAAAAATTGTTTTTGCTTCCTAGCGGTTTCTGTTAAATCATCCGGGAAGATGGGAGATAGGTCAGGGTGTTTGCTGACATAGGAATAAAATGTATCTACTAATATTGCAATGCATTGTTCACCGCCAATTGCTTCAAATGGTGTCATCGGTTGCTTGCTCATCCTTTATAAACTCCTTTTTCCATGAAATGTATATCTATTGTAGCAATGGAATGTTCCAGAGGGCAAATAAATAGCCTTCGTAACGTTCTTTGCTTATTCTACAGATGTAAAAGAATCTTTTCCTTTTAAAAAGTGAGATATATCCACTAGTAGAACGTATTCACTAGTGGAATTTTCACTTTAGCGTGCTTTGTTTTGTTTGGCAAGGAAAAAGCGTTTTACTTTATTATTTGTATGACGGATTGGTATGTCGTGCTGCTTTAATAAATGAATAAATGCAGCTTTGCCTGTTTCCTCATCTTGCACTTCAAATTCAATTTCATAATCATCGTGATTGTAATAGAAACTATGAT
Organism: Bacillus cereus group sp. BfR-BA-01309; assembly: GCF_022664315.1. NCBI lineage: Bacteria > Bacillati > Bacillota > Bacilli > Caryophanales > Bacillaceae > Bacillus > Bacillus cereus group sp. BfR-BA-01309. Next base: position 78,264 of record NZ_JAKUHE010000009.1, on the reverse strand, counting down.
CAAAGACAAGTGTTCCGCCTTCAAATAGCGTTTCGGCTCTTTCAGTTGTTAAACTGCCCATATAAGTTAAAGCGGAAACAGGAATTTGTAATTTGTGTAGTTGATCCATTACAGCTCCTTGAACGATTACGTTTGTTTCCATCATTATTCTTGCTTCATCTTCTGTTACGACTTGATGCGTTTCCAGCAAGCCGACTTCTGCAGGTTGTTTCAATGTTAATGTATAAGTTTCTCCTTTATGACGAATACGAAGTGCAGAGCCAGCTTCTTTTAATGAGAAGCCCGGTGTTTCAAAGTAGTGATTCACCTGTTTCGTAAATACCTCAATAGAGAATGATTTACATAATGTATCGAATTCTGCTTCTGTAACAATATTTTTAAATTCAATTTCAATTTCTTGTGTCATTGTATGCGCTCCTTTTGAAAAATAATTCTTTACACATTATCGCTTTTTCACAAATTTGGTTCAATGTTTTATTTGTTTGCGTCCATGTTATGATACAATAATACTGTTAAGTAAGACAGGAAGTTGAGATGGAGGAGTTAGAGCATGCAAAATAAAATTCAAGTTAAGAGCGTAGAAAAGAGAGAGAATGCTCTTATTTTTTGTGCGGAAAATAATGAAATAGAGGTAAAGGAGTTAAGTGCGCGTAATCACGTACTTGTAGACTCAGACAATTTATCATTTTTATATATCTTAGAAAACGAATCATCTTTCATTTATGTAAGTATTCCGCACACATGCTGGGAAGCAATGCATGAAGCGATGAATAAAGATATGGCAATGTTCGTTCGTGTGAATGACGTTGAAATGGAATTAGAAAGTTTAAAAGAAGAAGTAGAATATTTAGTTGAAAATATTGAAGGTAATGCAAATTACGGAGAAGAACTAGTAACTGCTGTAGAAAAAGTATTTCTATAAGCAAATGGATTGATTTTGGTGGTGGTTGGAATGAATCGAAATTGGGAAGAATTTTTAGCACCTTACCATCAAGCGGTGGCAGAGCTGAAAGTGAAACTAAAAGGAATGCGTACTCAATTTGCAATGTTAACAGAGCATTCTCCAATTGAGTTTGTAACAGGAAGGGTAAAGTCGGTTGCAAGTATTATTGATAAAGCGGAGAAGAGAAATGTACCGCTAGATCGGCTAAGAGAAGATATGCAAGACATCGCTGGCCTTCGAATGATGTGTCAATTTGTTGATGAAATTAAGCCTGTTGTAGAATATCTTCGAAAACGAAATGACTTTGAAATCGTGGAAGAACGTGATTATGTCACGCAAAAGAAAGATAGCGGTTATCGTTCTTATCACGTTGTCATTAGTTACCCAGTTCAAACGATTCAGGGAGAAAAAAAAGTATTGGTAGAAATCCAAATACGTACGTTAGCAATGAATTTTTGGGCAACAATTGAGCATTCTTTAAATTATAAATATAGTGGACGTTTTCCTGAAGATATTAAAATACGCTTGCAACGCGCAGCGGAAGCGGCGTTTTTATTAGATGAAGAAATGTCTTCTATTCGTCTTGAGATTCAAGAAGCGCAGAAAGCTTTTTCAAGAAAACAAGAAACGAAAGATTCCGAATCATAAACTAAAGGGTGTTGGGCGATGAAATTTACAATTATGTCAAAGGGAGATCAATCATCAGATACACTGGCAGGCACGATGAAAGAGTACTTGCTAGATTTTGGATTTATAATGGATGAAAAGGAACCCGATATTGTAATTTCTGTTGGGGGAGATGGGACGCTTTTATATGCGTTTCATCGTTATTATAATCGATTGGATGAAACAGCATTTGTTGGTGTACATACAGGGCATTTAGGTTTCTATGCAGATTGGTTACCGACAGAAGTAGAGAAATTAGTAATTGCAATTGCTAAAACGCCATTTCAAGTGGTGGAATATCCGCTTTTAGAAGTGATTATTCGCTATGTGAATGGGAGTAAAGAGTCACAGTATTTGGCGATGAATGAAGCAACTGTGAAAAGTGCGGAAGGTACATTAGTAACAGAAGTGGAAATACGCGGAGAGTATTTTGAAACGTTCCGCGGGGATGGTCTTTGTATTTCTACTCCTTCTGGAAGTACTGCGTATAATAAGGCGCTTGGCGGAGCGATTATTCACCCTTCTATTGAAGCGATTCAAATTGCAGAAATGGCATCTATTAATAACCGTGTGTTTCGTACTGTAGGGTCGCCACTCGTACTGCCGAAGCATCATACATGTGTGCTGAAGCCGGCTGCAGGAATGAACTTACAAATTACGGTGGACCATTTAACGATGGTGCATCAAGATGTGAAATCAATCCAGTATCGCGTTGCAAACGAGAAAGTACGATTTGTTCGTTTCCGTCCATTCCCGTTCTGGAAACGAGTTCGTGACTCGTTTGTGGCAGATAAATAGAAAGGGTTTATGTATTTGAACAGATTTACATTGAAATGGGATATAGAATCGGCTGAAGAGGGAACTTTAGTTAGAGAGTTTTTAAAAACAAAAGGGATTTCTAAAGCTGCATTAACGGATATAAAATTTCACGGCGGAGCTATTGAAGTAAATGATCAACATGCGAGCGTTCGTCATCAGTTGCAAGCTGGTGAAGAATTACGTGTCTTTTTTCCAGTGGAGGAAAGAAGTGAAGGGATGATTGCGGAAGATATCCCTTTATGTATTGTATATGAAGATGATGCGGTTCTTGTCATAAACAAAGAGGCGAACATGTCAACGATTCCGTCTAGAGAACATCCGGCAGGGAGTGTTGCAAATGCGCTCTTATCCCATTATGATAAGCAGCATCTTGCAAGTACAGTGCACATCGTAACAAGGTTAGATCGTGATACTTCAGGGCTTATGCTCATTGCAAAAAATCGTTTCGTGCATCATCTTTTATCGAAACAGCATCAACAAAAAGCTGTGAAAAGAACATATGAAGCAATCGTTCATGGTGAGATGACCGAACGAGAAGGAACAATTGATGCACCGATTGGACGAAAATCGGATAGCATTATTGAGCGAATAGTTTGTGAAGATGGGCAAAGAGCAGTTACTCATTTTAGAGTGATGGATAGCGCCAATCATAAGACGCATGTATCACTTGAGCTTGAGACAGGAAGAACGCATCAAATTCGTGTACATATGGCTCATATAGGACATCCGTTACTTGGCGATACTTTATATGGTGGGAAAAGGGATGAAATGAAACGACAAGCACTTCACAGTACATCATTGACGTTTTATCATCCTGTTTTAGAGAAGGAAATGTCTTTCACTACAACGATTCCAAGCGATATGCAGGAGGTAGTAAGGCATACTTAAAAAGGGAACAAAATTCTTATGTAATGAAGAATTTTGTTCCCTTTTTTCTTAGCGGAATAATATTAAAATTTGATTTTCACCCGTGCGCTTTATAACGAAAAATCCACTTTCGGATTTTGTTGCAATGCCATCGTTATTTGGACGACAATATCCATGCGTTTCGCAAGTGCCGTCATCGCGTACTAGCATTTGTCCAATTAATCCGACAGGAAGCCACTCGGCACGATCTTTTCTTGCTATATATTTGCAAGCTGGATCCCATTCTGTATTTAAAAGAGGTTGTATGTCTTGCGATTCCGTACATACATATTGACGTTTTCCAAAGCTATCTGTTTTGTAGCGTTTTTGCCAACTTAAAGCACCGCTATTTCCTATAAGTGCCGGGGTTGCGCTAGATATTCCTAAAATGAATGAATCGTTTGAAGTAGCGATCCGAATTTTTTCTTCGCTACTAAATGTAACGAAATAACCTACATCAATAAGATTATTGTCTGCTGTTTCAAACATTTGTGCAAAATCAGTTCCACTTGCATTGTAAGAAGCGCCATCAATATACATTTCCCCATTATGAGCAAGCCACTTTGCACCAATATGATGATCGGTTTCATTTGTACCGTTAGCAATAAACCAAGAATAAGATTCTTCTGCTGTGCCGAAGCGCCCCATAATATGGCTACCTGCAAAATGAGCCGTTGATGTATGATTACCTTCCGCATGAGAAGAGAATCCGTTAGCGATAGTCGCAGTTCCTTCTGCATGTGCTGCTTCGCCTAAAGCGATTGTATGTTTACCTTCCGCATGAGAATAAGATCCGCCTGCTGTCGTTTCACTTCCTTCACTATGGGAACTATGTCCAGTTGCTTTCGTTTTTGATCCTTCTGCATGAGAGAAAGAAGCTTTTGCGTGTGTAAGAAGCCCTTCTGCATGTGAAGCTGTCCCCTCTGCATGAGAGTGAAGCCCCTCTGCATATGCATACCGCCCACCTTTTTTTACTTTTGTATTTTCAGATGTAGGGGTTTGAATTATGATCGTTTTTTCCGTTTGTATATCATTGGATGGTGCTAATGCTTCTTTTATTTTCTTCACTTGATTGATAATAGCAGCTGGAATTTCTACTTCTGTTTTTTGATTTATTGCTACAGGTGTATTTTCTTCTATATTTTTCTCTGTTTGCTCAGAGGGCACAATCTGTTCATTATGAGTAGAGAGAGGTTTATTTTTTTGTTGCATCTTTGTTTTTCTATTATCAATTATGCGGCTCATTACAGCATTTTCTAAAGAGACATATTTTGGTCTAGCTTTGTTTTTTTGGGATGCCTCTTGTCCTTCCAGTTCTTCTAAAGCTGCAGCTCGGATGCTGCACCAGTTGTTAATTCCGTACATGGGCAGATAAAAAGGCGGGCATTTTCTTTTTTGTTTAGAAGATTTTTTCTTCATTCTGTCACCTCCTGCGACAGTATATGCCGTGTAATTAAAAAAAGATGCACTTTATCGCATCTTTTTTTAATTACTTTACCTAGTTTTTATAGGAGAGCGGCCTAAATGATATGGTAATCTCTCGTAAGTTATGAAATTGGGCGAAACTTCTCTGGGAAAAAAGGTAGGGAGGAAGGGACGGAAACAGTCTCCATTTCGGGATAACGTAATCCAGTTAAACTCCCGCCAAATACAGCACCAGTGTCAATGTTAACTGTATGATTTACAAAGCGAGGTTCTTTTACTGGTGTATGTCCATATACAATCCAAGCTTGTCCGTTATATTCCTTTGCCCAGTCGCGACGGACAGGAGAGCCGTCAGCATGTTTTTCTCCTGTAATATCGCCATATAATACAAAGGTTTGTACTTTTTTATCTTGTCTTCCTATGTAATCTTGCCGAATTCCGGCGTGACATACAATTAACCTTTTTTCATCGAGTACGTGATATAAAGGGGATTGCTCATAAAGTGTGATGAATTTTTCCTTTATAATATTCTGTTTATGAGAAGGCAGTGCTTCATATTCGGCAACTGTTGTTTCGAGCCCATGAGCGATTGATACGTTACGCCCGAGGAAAAAGCGGTATAGTTTATTACAGTGATTTCCCGGAGCATAATAAGCTACTTTTTTATTTATGACAAGTTCCCATACAATTTCAATCATACGTAATGAATGAGGACCGCGATCTGTAATATCACCAACAAATGCAAGCTTACGTTGATCAGGGTGAATCGGCAGGTCACTATTCCACTTATATCCGAGTTTCATTGTTAAATCTTGAAACTCTTGGAAGCATCCGTGAATATCCCCTATAATGTCATATTTCATATTTAAACCTCCATCATATTTTCCATTAGTATATCTAAAAAAGGATAGAGATAAAGTGAAACTTTAATCAGTGGGGGGTTTTCTTCATCCCCCACTGATTATTAGCCCTCACCAATCGGACTTTAATGGGCAGCCCGACCCCCACCTAACTTCTTTGCTTTCGCTGAATTTTAAGGTGGGGGTCTTACTGCCCATTAAAGCGGGATAAAAATATACCGTTTTTGTACTTCATTTAAACATAAAGATTTTCGTCCTTGAGCGAACGTTTAAAACAAATCCAATTGCTATCATGTATGTGAGTAAGGAGCTTCCTCCGTAGCTCATAAGGGGTAGTGTGATTCCTGTAATAGGGAGTAACCCGATGGTCATCCCGATATTTTGAAATACTTGAAAAGTAAACATTCCGATTGTACCAGCGCAGATGTAACTACCAAAAGGATCATTACTTTCTAGAGCGATATGAATCATGCGGAAAATAAGTAGGAAAAAAAGTGCAATAATGACACTCGCTCCTAAAAAGCCGAATTGTTCAGCGACATTAGTGAAAATAAAATCTGTATGTGGTTCTGGAAAGTACACTTGTCCATTTTCCCAACCTTTTCCTTGCATTTCTCCCGATCCAGTAGCTAAGAAAGCTTGTCTTAATTGATAGCCTTGCGCATCATATTTGTATGGAGCTAACCAGCCGTAAAAGCGATTTAGTTGATATTCTTGTAAAATGTGTTCTTTAAAGAATTTTGTATGAGTAAAAAAAATATAAGTTAATGTAACGCCAGCTGCAGAAATACCAGAAACTAATCCGAAAATAAAACGCCAACGTATACCAGAAACCAATATCATTGCTGCGAGCATAGCTGAAATTACCATCGTGTTACCTAAATCAGGTTCCTTTGCAATAAGTAGCAGAGGTGGCAAACTTGTTGCACATATTTTTCCGAGTAATAAAAAATCGTCGTGTATTGTTCGGAAAAAATATTTTTCATTGTGATTTGCTATAATTCGTCCGGTGACGAGAATTAAAAACAATTTCATAATTTCAGAAGGCTGGAAATTTCCGATGCCTGGGAGCCTGTACCAAGCAGTCGCACCTTTAATTGTGACGGCACCTGGTACTTGAAGTTCTAGTCCAATGAGTAGTACCAATGCAAAGCTATATAAATACCAAGCAATTTTTTGATAACGATCGAAATCAATAATCATAATGACACCAATGGCTATAAATCCAATGAAGTACCATTGGATTTGCTTTAATACAAAATTTACGCTTTGCAAAAATGGTGGTAAAGAAGCTTGTGCACTTGCAATTGCAAAGCAACTAACAGTCCCAATGGCAAATAAGATGAATAGTAATACGTAGTCTATTTGATATTGAGAATTTGGATCTTTCAATGTATGTATTCCTTTCTATCGCCTAGTAAGTATATGGATCATGTCATGATAAAAATAATATACAAGCAGACTATGCATACATTTATTCCACTATTTGTGGGAAGTCATACATCACGAGGAAGGAATAGCACCTCCCTTGTGATAGACTATATTGCACGGAGCTCTTTTGTAATGATATGTAAACAATAGGAAAGACGTGCATGTGTATTTATATCTGGAATGAGGTTTGGAAATAGATTGTAAAATTTGACCGCATTTTTATACCATCCGTAAGCTCGTATCAACCCCTTTTTATAATATTTGGCGTCTTGCAAGAAACCATACTTTTTCGAGGTTAAAACGAGCTGAGAAAAATCTTCGCAGCCTTCAAGGAATTTATGATGTACTTGCTGTCCAGTATGAAGGCGGAATGAACTTAAGGGCTCAGTGATATACATTGCATCACCTTTTGAAAGTAAACTGATCCAAGAGGCCATATCGACACTACAGCCATATTTTCTGCCATGTAAGGTGCCGAAAGGTTCTGTTAATAGGCTTTTTCTAAAAAGTACGATTGTAGGTTCACCGATAATATTTTGTCCTGCTATAAGCATACGGTTTCCAAAATCTTTCCCATTTAGTAATGTATCTTCATCATATAATTTTTTCATGGAGGGATGTTGTTCAATTGTATCTCCATTATCATTAATCCAAGTGCGATAGGATGTGATAAGTGCGAGATTTTTATTTAAGTCTTGTTGGAAATGAAACATCATTTTTTCGATTTTATTATTATAAAATATATCATCGTCCATTAAGAAATTTATGTACTCTCCATTTGACCGTTCTAAGAGCATAAGGGCGTTATGAAATTGTCCAAGAGTAGAGCTATTTCGAATGTACGTTATATTTTTATACTTATGTAAATAATGTCTGTATATTAGTTTTTTTGTTTCATTATTTGTACTATCGTCTCCTACAATAATTTCGATATTGGAATACGTTTGTGCTAATGCGCTTTCTAGAGCAATTTTAAAATAATGTGGTCGATTATAGGTGGGAATCAGGATGGAAACGAGAGGCGGATTTTTTGTATTATTCATATACAACTACCTTTCAGAAATTTTTTGTGTAAGAATAATATCTTGATAACTTGTATGTTCAGTTCTGCTACACCATGAACCATAATGGGGGGGAGTCTGTACTTCTAGTCCATACTTATTTAATAGGGTATGAATATCTTCCTCAGGATAGGCAACTGCGAAATTCGGGATGTCTTTATTAAGAACATAGCAATTGTCCATTTGATGATAAAAACCTAACGTACTTAATCCTGCATTTAAGTAATAGGAAGAGTCAGAATTAATTAAAAAGAAAGTAATAAAACATCTCCCATCTTTTTTCAAAACTCGTGAAATCTCACATACGTAATGTTCTAATTCTTTCGGAAGGAGATGGGTAAATACAGACGTTAAAAAAATAAAATCGAATGAATCATCTTCATAGGGGAACTTGTATTGGGAAGCATCTTCTTTTCCTTCGGGGTTATAGAATTGATTATATATATCGACATGTTCAAAATGAAAATTGTTGCGGCGTGTTGAAATGTTATTTTTGCACCATGTAATTCCCTCATTGAATAAATCAAATCCATAATAAGCACCATCATCACTTAAATAATTCATTAATGGAACTGCCATTCGGCCGATACCGCATCCTATATCTAATACTGTTTCATTTGAGTTTAAGTTTCCAATTTCAATAAAATACTGCATAAACTCTTTTCCAACTTCTTCAAAGTTACCACCTACATATTGAACGAGTTCTGGGGGTGGAATTAATGTGATTTTTTTCTCATTTTCGTTCATACATTCACTCCGTCCTTGTAGTAAAGTAGGGGATTTCTATTGTATATATAAATTAATCTATAGTGAGGGGAACTTTACACAATTAGCTCTTATGAATAAGTAGTGTGATAGAACCCCTCAAAAAATAAAATTCTATTCTTTTCGCCAATAAATACCGAAATCATCAATTTTCGTAATAGGAGCTTGTAAGTTTCTTTCCTTTCTGAAATCTGTTACAGCCTCGGCGCATGTTACCAATCCGTAATCATCAATAATAATATAGCCACCTGTTGAAACTTTATCGTATAAGTTTACAAGACTATCCATTGTTGATTCATACATATCACCATCAAGGCGAGCAATTGCAATTTTTTCTACCGGTGCTGAAGGTAAGGTATCTTTAAACCAACCCTTTAAAAATTTCACCTGATCATTTAATAAATCGTATTTTCTAAAGTTTTCTTGCACTGTTTCTAAAGAAACTCGTAAGTAATCGAATGTATGCAAATAATCACCGTAATCTTTCGGATATTGTTCTAAGTTAGGTGCTGGCAGACCTTCAAACGAATCGGCAACCCACACAGTACGATCCGTAATGTTGTTTGCTTGTAAAAAACCATTCATAAAAATACATGATCCTCCGCGCCATACACCAGTTTCAATAAAATCACCTTCTATATTTTCCCTGACAACAGTTTCCATAGCCTCATGTAATTGATTCATACGTTTTCGGCCAACCATACTGTGTGCCGCTCTTGGCCAATCATTGCCGCCTTGTCGCTCACTTTTTGAAACGCTAGGATCAACGATTTTTAAATTGTGATTTTCTACGTACTGCTTAAGAAATAAAGGAAGTGGAACTGTAACTGGTTCATATGATAGTTCTTTAGATATATGTAGAGAAGCAGGTAAGTATGGTTCGTATTCTAACCATATTTCAAATAAAATTGTTTTCTTTAATAACTCAAGATAAAGCTGGACAGCAGATTTATTTTCCATATAAGTGCCTCCTGCGGAATGTCATACAACATTATGATTATGTAGAAAAGAAAGATTTCATGATTGAATTTACAAATGAAAAAGCAGTAAAACTGATATCAGTTTTACTGCTAAGTACAAAATTAAGCGATTTTCTCAATAATAATGGATGCACTTGTACCAAGAGCTAGTGATAATCCAATTCCTGTAACAATTGCTTCAACGAGTGATGGTGTTGTAGTAATTTGTGTAATGGCTTGGATAACGATAGGAGCTCCAAGTGAAATTAAGCTTGTGCCCCCACCCGGTACATTCACTCCATTAACTTGAATTGAAAGACTTCCTAATAAACTTACTGCTGCTGTATAAGCAATAACAGTAATTTTGTAGAATCCAGCTTCACTAATTACGAAAGTATCGGGATCCATTTGAGAAATTGCTGTACCAAAACTAGATCCAAGAGTATTAAATGGTACAGGATCATTAACGCCAAGAGCTAAAGAAACTGTAGCTGAGTTAAAGGCATACAACCCTGCTGGAAGTCCTAATCCAGAAGGTCCAGTTGGCCCAGTAGATCCGGTCGCACCAGTTGGCCCGGTTGATCCAGTCGCACCAGTGTCTCCAGTCGGTCCAGTCGCACCAGTGTCTCCAGTTGGCCCAGTAGGTCCGGTAGCGCCAGTGTCTCCAGTCGCGCCAGTAGGTCCAGTCGCACCAATGTCTCCAGTAGGCCCAGTAGGTCCAGTAGGCCCAGTAGGTCCAGTAGGCCCAGTAGGTCCAGTAGGTCCAGTAGGCCCAGTAGGTCCAGTAGACCCAGTTGATCCAGTAGCTCCAGTTGGTACAGTAGGTCCAGTCGGCCCAGTCGGCCCAGTAGGTCCAGTAGGTCCAGTAGGCCCGGTAGGAAGAGTAAACGGCGGTATTGGTGGTAATGTTGGTCCTACAAGATTAGGGTCAAATGCACTAGCTGATAAAGATTCATCGGGATTTAATCCATCTGAATAATTATTATTTGACATAAATTCACCTCCATAAAGCGTTCATTATATAGTAGATGCAAAACCGGAAGAAAATGACACGGACATTTGAATTATTGAAAAGAAATCTTAAACTACTTGTGCAAGTTAAAAAAATGGAAAGTTTATTGTATGTATAACATATGATTGATTTGGAAGAGGGTGATTATGTTGAACAAGCAAGGAATTACAATTAGTTTATGTATGATTGTTCGAGATGAGGAAAATACAATAGGTCGATGTTTAGACGCAGTAGAAAAAATTGTTGATGAAATTATTGTAGTTGATACAGGTTCTATTGATCGAACGAAAGAAATTGTAGCTCAATATACCTCTAACATATATGACTTTTCATGGATTAATGATTTTGCGGCAGCTAGAAATTTTTCTTTTTCGAAAGCGACGCAAGAATATATATTATGGCTAGATGCTGATGATGTGTTATTAGAAGATGCTCAAGAGGCATTGAACCTATTAAAAAGAGAATTAGATTCTAATGTGGATGCGGTTTCGATGCCTTATCATCTTGTAATGGATTCTAACGGAAAACCTTTATATTGTACAAAAAGATATCGACTTGTAAAGCGTGAAAAACAATTTCAATGGTTTGGAAAGGTGCATGAGTATTTAGCAGTTTTTGGTGAGACTTTTAATAGTGATGTTGCGATTACACATAAAAAAGAAAAGAAGGTAACGAACCGTAATTTGAAAATTTTTCAAGATACTGTAGCAGCTGGAGAAGAATTGAGTCCGAGAGATTTGTTTTATTACGCGAATGAATCTATGGATAATCAAAAATATGATGATGCAGTTCTACTATATGAAACCTTTCTTAATCAAGACGAAGGTTGGTATGAAGAGAAAATTTATGCTTGTGGTAAATTAGGAGATTGCTATGCAAAGCTTGGAATGTGGGAGAAGGCCGTTGAATCTTGTGTAAAGTCATTTCGGTATGATGTCCCTAGAGGAGAGAATTGTACAAGAATAGGATATGTATATATGGAACAAGAAAAATACAATGAAGCAATTTTTTGGTTTAAACTTGCAACAGAAGTGCCAATGGCAACAGAGAGTCCTTTTCACAGTCCAGCTAGCTACACATGGATCCCTTATTTACAAATGTGTATTTGTTATAGCAAGTTAGGAGAGCAAGATAAAGCTTATTATTACAATGAATTAGCAGCTTCTTATGTTCCGAATAATGCTGCAATTGAATATAACCGCAAATATTTTCGGAGTGTTTTTGATAAACAATATAAATCGTTATAGGTTGCTTTTTTTAGAAATAGCTTATCACGATTCTAACTATAATAGATTGGTTATATAGTAAAGTATCGGTACATGTATAGATTTCATATGAGGTTTATATATCAAATTCAATTTGCATAAGGAGTGTGTGAAATGAATTCCCCAAAAAATTCTTTATATGAAGAAAAGTCTGGGCATTATTATAATGCAGTGAATCCGAATTTATTAAAGCATATAAAAAAGGAATGGAAAGAAGTTCTTGATATTGGTTGTTCGAGTGGTGCATTGGGAGCGGTCATAAAAGAAAACGGTACACGTGTATCAGGAATTGAGGCATTCCCAGAGGCGGCGGAACAAGCGAAAGAAAAACTAGATCATGTTGTTTTAGGCGATATAGAAACAATGGATATGCCGTATGAGGAAGAGCAATTTGATTGCGTTATATTTGGAGATGTATTAGAGCATTTATTTGATCCGTGGGCTGTCATAGAAAAAGTAAAACCATATATAAAGCAAAATGGTGTAATTTTGGCTAGTATACCGAACGTTTCTCACATCTCAGTATTAGCTCCCTTACTCGCTGGAAATTGGACGTATACAGAATATGGTTTATTAGATAAAACACATATTCGTTTCTTTACTTTTAATGAAATGCTACGAATGTTTTTAAAAGCAGGTTATTCGATTAGTAAAGTAGATCGTGTATATATTGATCATAAAATATATGAACCGCTTATTGAAGAACTATATGGAATTTGTAAAAAATATCGTCTTGGAAGTGGCTTCATGGCTGAGACGGTTGTATTTCAATATATTATTGAAGCAGAAAAATCGCAATTATGAGTGCGGCAGAGAAAACGATATTATTTGTTACGTGTATAAATGATCGGAAACTGTATGCACAATGTGCGCGACATATATTACAATTGGCAGTTCCTCCAGGATACACGATACAATTTATGCCGATTCGAAACGCAGAAAGTATGACGAGTGGATATAATAAAGCAATTTCGCATCCAGCGAAATATAAAATATATATACATCAAGATGTTTTTATTGTAAATGTAGGTTTTTTATATGGATTACTTCAATTGTTTCAGGAACATGAACATCTTGGGATGATTGGTATGGTTGGAGCTCAATATGTTCCTCCAAATGGAACGTGGAATATAGGCAGGGGAATTGTTGGGAAAGTAATTGGTTATATGAATGATTTATTTTATATGGCAAGTCAAGAAAGGCCGTACCATGAGTCAAAAACATTTATACCAGTTGAATGTATTGACGGTTTATTAATGGCAACGCAATACGATATTCCGTGGCGAGAAGACTTGTTTGATGGGTTTGACTTTTATGATGTATCTCAATCATTTGAATTTATTAAAGCTGGCTATACAGTTGGGGTTCCTGTACAGCGTGATGCGTGGTGTATTCATTATCATTTTGATGTGAATATGACCAACTATGAAAAGTATAGAAAGATATTTGTGGAGCACTATATGTCAGATGTAAATCAAGACGAATAGAGGGGCTACAAGATGAAGGATCATACAATATTAGTCGTTGTTTGTATAAATAATGAAGATTTATTTGAACAATGCGAGAGACAAATAAGAAATCTTTTTGTTCCCCCTGGTTATGTCGTACAAATTTTTCCGATACGAGATGCGAAAAGTATGGCAAGTGCATATAACCGAGCACTTTCATATCCCGCGAAGTATAAGGTTTATATACATCAAGATACGTATCTTATTAATCGAGAGATGTTTTATACACTCATTTCTCTTTTTAAAGATAACGAAAAACTTGGTTTAATTGGCGTAGCTGGTGCCCAGTTTTTACCGAGCAACGGGATATGGTGGGAAGGGAAAAATTTAGTAGGGAAAGTGATTGAATACAGAAGACAAAATTATCAATTGTTAAATTTAGATCAGCTGTTTTATGGGAATCAATCATTTATGTCAGTTCAGGCAATTGATGGATTATTAATGGCCACACAATATGATATTCCGTGGCGAGAAGACTTGTTTCAAGGATTCCACTTTTATGATGTGTCGCAGTCTTTAGAATTTCAAAAGGCGGGTTATTTAATTGGTATCCCTAATCAAGCGAATTTATGGTGTATTCACTACAATGGGGATGAGTTTGATGCGGATACATATGAGAAGTATCGGAAAGTGTTTGTAGAACATTACAAAGATATACTATCTCCATCATAAGGGAGAGATGTAGGATGAAAGGAATTATTTTAGCAGGTGGAACTGGATCGAGATTATATCCAATAACGAAAGTAACGAATAAACATTTGCTTCCTGTTGGACGTTATCCAATGATTTATCATGCGGTATATAAGCTGAAACAATGCGATATTACAGATATTATGATTATCACAGGGAAAGAGCATATGGGAGATGTTGTTAGTTTCTTAGGAAGCGGTCAAGAGTTTGGCGTGTCTTTTACGTATCGTGTGCAAGATAAGGCTGGGGGAATTGCACAAGCATTAGGACTTTGTGAAGATTTTGTCGGGAAAGATCGTATGGTAGTTATATTAGGAGATAATATTTTTTCAGATGACATTCGTCCTTACGTTGAAGAGTTTGCAAATCAAAAAGAAGGTGCGAAAGTACTGCTGCAATCTGTAGATGATCCGGAGAGATTTGGCGTAGCGCACATTCAAGACAGAAAAATAGTTGAAATTGAAGAAAAGCCGAAAGAGCCGAAAAGTTCCTATGCAGTTACAGGAATTTATTTGTACGATTCGAAAGTCTTTTCTTATATAAAAGAATTAAAACCTTCCGCAAGGGGAGAACTTGAAATTACAGATATCAATAATTGGTATTTAAAACGAGAGGTACTTACTTATAATGAAATGGGCGGTTGGTGGACTGATGCGGGAACTCATGTTTCTCTTCAAAGGGCGAATACGTTAGCACGGGATATAAACTTTGGTAAACAGTTTAACGGAGAATAGGTGAGAATATGAAAGTTGTAGAAACAAACTTTATCGACGCAAAATTGTTAGAACCGAGGTTATTTGGAGATGAGCGTGGCTTTTTTACAGAAAGTTATAATAAGAAGGTACTAGAAACATTAGGAGTTACGTATTCATTTGTACAGGATAATGTTTCTTATTCGGCAGAAGCGGGAACGATTCGGGGATTACACTTTCAAAAAAATCCGAAAGCACAAACGAAACTTATTCAAGTTATGCAAGGAGCAATCTATGACGTTATCGTTGATTTGCGAAAAGATTCACCAACGTTTAAACAGTGGAGAGGATATATTTTAAGCGCGGATAATCACCGGCAATTATTAGTGCCAAAAGGATTTGCACACGGCTTTTGTACACTTGTCCCGCATACGATTGTTATGTATAAAGTAGATGAGTATTATAGCGCCGAGCATGACTCAGGGTTACTTTGGGAAGATAAAGAATTAGCAATTCCATGGCCGGTAACAAGTCCTATTTTGTCTGATAAAGATCGAATATTACCGTTACTCCAGGAATGTGAAGATAGCTTTTGAGTAGGAGAGTTGTTATATGAATATATTAGTAACAGGTGGGGCCGGATTTATTGGAAGTAATTTTGTTCATTACATGTTACAAAGCTATGAAACATATAAAATTATTAATTTCGATGCATTAACATATAGCGGGAATTTAAATAACGTGAAGTCTCTTCAAAATCATCCGAATTACTCTTTTGTAAAAGGGGAAATTCAAAACGGAGAGCTGCTGGAGCATGTTATTAAGGAGCGTGACGTACAAGTAATTGTCAATTTCGCAGCTGAATCACATGTGGACCGTAGCATTGAAAATCCGATTCCTTTTTATGATACAAATGTAATTGGGACAGTCACCTTATTAGAATTAGTAAAAAAATATCCACATATTAAACTCGTGCAAGTATCAACAGATGAGGTGTACGGCTCTTTAGGGAAAACAGGGCGATTTACTGAGGAAACCTCGTTAGCTCCAAATAGCCCATATTCTTCAAGTAAGGCGAGCGCCGACATGATAGCTTTATCTTATTATAAAACATATCAATTACCAGTTATAGTAACGCGTTGCTCCAATAACTATGGACCGTATCAATATCCTGAAAAGTTAATTCCGTTAATGGTTACGAATGCGTTGGAAGATAAAAAATTACCGTTATATGGCGATGGATTAAATGTAAGAGATTGGTTACATGTAACGGATCATTGTAGTGCGATTGACGTCGTTTTGCATAAGGGACGTATAGGGGAAGTATATAACATAGGTGGAAATAATGAAAAAACAAATATAGATGTTGTGGAACAAATTATTACTCTCTTAGGAAAAACGAAAAAAGATATTGCGTATGTTACAGACCGTTTAGGACATGATCGTCGTTATGCGATTGATGCACAAAAGATGAAGAATGAGCTCGGGTGGGAACCGCAGTATACGTTTGAACAGGGGTTGAAAGAAACGGTGGAATGGTATGAACATCATATAGAATGGTGGAAACCACTAAAAGAAAAGTAAGGGGCATATAAATGAAAGAACGGATTATCATAACAGGAGCAAACGGTCAATTGGGAAAGCAACTACAAGAAGAGTTAAATCCTGAAGAATATGACATATATCCATTTGATAAAAAGTTACTAGATATAACAAATATATCCCGAATGCAGCAAGTGGTAC
The DNA here is from genome assembly GCF_022664315.1 of Bacillus cereus group sp. BfR-BA-01309. Lineage (NCBI taxonomy): Bacteria > Bacillati > Bacillota > Bacilli > Caryophanales > Bacillaceae > Bacillus > Bacillus cereus group sp. BfR-BA-01309. The sequence continues at coordinate 61,519 of NZ_JAKUHE010000009.1, read as the reverse complement.
AAGAAATAAAGCCACATATCATTATTCATTGTGCAGCGTATACGAAGGTCGATCATGCGGAGAAAGAACAAGATATTGCTTATGTAATAAATGCAATAGGAGCTCGAAATGTAGCGGTTGCTTCCCAATTAGTAGGGGCGAAGTTAGTTTATATTAGCACTGATTATGTATTTCAGGGCGACAGACCGGAGGGATACGATGAATTTCATAATCCGGCGCCGATAAATATATACGGAGCTTCTAAGTATGCGGGAGAGCAGTTCGTTAAAGAGCTACATAATAAATACTTTATCGTTCGTACATCGTGGTTATATGGTAAGTATGGAAATAATTTTGTGAAAACGATGATGCGATTAGGTAAAGAAAGAGAAGAAGTATCTGTTGTAGCAGACCAAATCGGTTCTCCTACTTATGTGGCGGATCTAAATGTAATGATTAATAAGCTCATTCATACTTCTTTATACGGTACGTATCATGTGTCAAATAGAGGTTCATGTTCTTGGTTTGAATTTGCAAAAAAAATATTTTCGGATGCAAATATGAAAGTGAATGTATTACCTGTTTCAACCGAAGAATTTGGATCGGCGGCAGCGAGACCGAAATATTCTATTTTCCAACATAACATGCTACGATTAAATGGTTTTTCACAAATGCCTTCTTGGGAAGAAGGATTAGAGCGGTTTTTTATAGAAACAAAAAGTCATTAACAAAATTTAAGTTAATGACTTTTTTGTTTGCCTTTAAGAGGTTTTATGGTACTATAATTATAGTATCAGGTACTAATAACAAGTATAAGTAATTCTGGGAGGATATATCATGGAACTATTACAAGGGAAAACATTTGTTGTTATGGGCGTTGCGAACCAAAGAAGTATTGCGTGGGGAATTGCTCGCTCTTTGCATAATGCAGGTGCAAAATTAATATTCACATTTGCAGGAGAACGTTTAGAGAGAAACGTTCGTGAATTAGCGGACACATTAGAAGGACAAGAATCACTTGTATTACCTTGTGATGTAACAAATGATGAAGAACTTACAGCTTGCTTTGAAACAATCAAGCAAGAGGTTGGTACAATTCACGGTGTTGCACACTGTATTGCTTTTGCAAATCGTGATGATTTAAAAGGTGAATTTGTAGATACTTCTCGCGATGGATTTTTACTTGCACAAAATATTAGCGCATTCTCTTTAACAGCTGTAGCAAGAGAAGCGAAGAAAGTAATGACAGAAGGCGGAAATATTTTAACGTTAACATACCTTGGCGGCGAGCGCGTTGTGAAAAACTATAACGTTATGGGTGTTGCGAAAGCTTCATTAGAAGCGAGCGTGAAATATTTAGCTAACGATTTGGGCCAACATGGCATTCGCGTTAACGCTATTTCTGCAGGACCAATTCGTACGTTATCTGCAAAAGGTGTAGGCGACTTTAACTCAATCTTAAGAGAAATTGAGGAACGCGCACCACTTCGTCGTACAACAACTCCAGAAGAAGTTGGGGATACAGCAGTATTCTTATTCAGTGATTTAGCACGCGGCGTAACAGGAGAAAACATTCACGTTGATTCAGGGTATCATATCCTAGGTTAAATATAATAGTAATTTTTAAAGGACAATCTCTACATGTTGAGATTGTCCTTTTTATTTGTTCTTAGAAAGAACGATTTTTAACGAAAGTTCTTACCACGTTATGAATATAACTATAATAGTACACGATTTATTCAGCTACGTATGGAAGTGGGAGGGACGAGTGTGAAAAATAAAAATAAAAGTTCAACAGTTGGAAAACCGTTGTTATATATTGCGCAAGTCAGTTTGGAACTTGCTGCACCGAAAATAAAAAGGATTATCTTAACAAACTTTGAAAGTGAGGATCGAAGAGAAGAACGTAATAGAAATGAAAATGCTGTAAGTAGTGCTGTGGAAGAGGTAATAGAACAACAAGAGCAGCAAGTAGAAGAAATAGAAGAAGAGGAACCAGTACAAGAACAGCAAGAACAGCAAGAACAGCAAGAGCCAGTGAGAACAGTCCCATATAATAAATCATTTAAGGATATGAATAATGAAGAGAAAATTCACTTTTTATTAAACCGCCCTCATTATATTCCGAAAGTAAGGTGCAGAATAAAAACGGCTACCGTTTCTTATATTGGATCGATCATCTCGTATCGTAATGGAATTGTAGCTATTATGCCACCAAATAGTATGAGAGATATTAGGTTAGCTATAGAAGACATTAAATCAATTGATATGGCCGGCTTTTAAATATGTAAAGGTGGTAGAAAGCTTCTACCACCCCAATAGTTTTTTAGTTCACTTTATTTATTAGATAGAAACGTCGCGTAAGCACTGGATTGCACAGAAACAGCTTAAATCAACAGTGATGCAAGTAGATGTTGATACTAGTCGTGCATTTGGTACAGCTAAAAACGTACAAATTGGGTCGTCGCCAGGTGGTACAGTAGATCCATCACCTAATACAACAGTTAACACACGTAGTACAGCACAGCTATCATCGTCTACACTTTCTACACGGAAAATTGGGGATTGGCAGCTAGTAAGGCTTGCAGATGGTGCAAATGCTTCAAATGGTGTTCCAGCTTTTGTGTATAAAATAAAAGGGCGTGTATTCGCTACTGATGCCGTGTTGTGTGCGCCTAAAAATGGAATTTCACAACCAGATCCACATGTTGTTGTAGAACAATCTTGTAATTCATTGATGAATTTTACAACGTCAACTACACAATGAGAAGAGCTATGGTGTTTATTTTCGTTACAACTCATTAATGTCACTCCTTATCTTCTTGTTTGTATTTACATTAATAAGATATTGGAGTCGAGGAGATTTGGTCACAATCTCAAGACCTTTTTTTTTAAATAGGCGAAAGAAGATAGGGGAAGGTGGAATCATGCTGTTTACAAGTTGGCTTTTATTTTTTATTTTCGCGTTAGCTGCTTTTAGGCTCACTCGTTTAATTGTTTATGATAAAATTACAGCCTTTTTGCGGCGACCGTTTATTGACGAATTAGAGATTACAGAGCCGGATGGAAGTGTATCAACTTTTACAAAAGTAAAAGGTAAAGGATTAAGAAAGTGGATTGGCGAATTATTAAGCTGTTATTGGTGTACAGGTGTATGGGTTAGTGCTTTTTTATTAGTTTTATATAATTGGATCCCTATCGTTGCAGAGCCATTACTTGCATTATTAGCTATTGCAGGTGCAGCAGCAATTATTGAAACAATCACAGGATATTTTATGGGAGAATAATATATTTTTATAATATGAGAGAAAGCGGAGTTTAAAAGAATGAGGGAACGGAAATAAAGAGTTGTTCATATAGTAAATAGACAGAATTGACAGTAGAGGAGATGTTTGCTGTGAGCAATAATCCAAGGCAAAATTCATATGACCTGCAGCAATGGTATCATATACAGCAACAACACCAAGCGCAACAACAGGCATATCAAGAACAATTACAGCAACAAGGATTTGTGAAGAAAAAGGGATGTAATTGTGGGAAAAAGAAGAATGTAATAAAACACTATGAAGAATGAAACACTCATGTTACTGTGAGTGTTTTTTATTATATATAAAAAGCGGTATTTCAAAGGAGAAATACCGCTTTCTACTAGCTAATTTGTGCAACTGTTAATGCTGCAGCACGGATGTCCACAGTTCCAAGCAATTCAACTGGCACAATTTGAATTAAGTCACCAGGGTTTAAGTTAATAAGAATAACACCACTGGATACATCTACTTCACCAGTACCAATAACGTTAGAACGAACCGCTGTACCTGATCCAGGAATAATGTTAGCCGGCGTACCTAGTGATAAGAAGAAACGACCAGCTTCTGGTGCTGTAGGAACGTTATCAAGACTAATTGTTAATGTATAACTGATTTGATAAATACCAGCTACTTGAATTCGAATGCCATCTCCGACACTTACTGTATTGTTTATTACAGGAACAGTAATGTTTGGGTTTGGACTTACGCTAGGTAATAGTAATGGTGTGAATAATGAAGCGAACTGAGGGCCGGAAGCGTTGAAAGCAAAACCGAAGGCAGGTAGTGTACTAGCTGGTTTCGCCTCACAATCAATGTTAGGAAATTCGCAATCAGAAGAGAACATGTTTTTCACTCCTTTATCTGTTTCTACTTTCAGTTAATGAAAAGGACAGGTTCTATGTTCTAGACAAGTTCCCAATTTTATGAAAAATACATAATAATACCTTTTAAGCATGGATTGGGTGGCAGAAAACTCTGCCACCCAATCCATGCTTAAATTAGTATTCAGTTTTATATAGAAACATCGCGTAAGCATTGAATAGCGCAGAAGCAACTTAAATCAACAGTAAGACAAGTAGAGCTTGATACGAGTCGTGCATTTGGTACGGCTAAAAACGTACAAATTGGGTCATCACCAGGTGGTACAGAGGTACCATCACCTAAAACTACAGTCAATACACGTAATACAGCACAGTCATCATCATCTATACTTTCTACGCGGAAAATTGGAGATTGGCAGCTAGTAAGGCTTGCAGATGGTGCAAAGGCTTCAAAAGGTGTTCCAGCTTTTGTGTATAAAATAAAAGGACGTGTATTTGCTACTGATGCATTGTTATGTGCACCTAAAAATGGAACTTCGCAACCAGATCCACATGTTGTCGTGGCACATTCTTGTAATTCATGTATAAAACGAACGACATTTGATACACAATTGAAATCAAAATCATGTTGATTATCTTCGTTACAATTGCAGCTCATTATGTTCACTCCTTATCGTGAGTTCTGACATACACTATTACAATATGAATGGGATATGGTTGATATTACGTTAATTCTTATGATAAAAACAGGGAATTTATATAGTAGGGATGTACATAATGCAATATGAAAAAAAGACATCCTTATTTAGTGGATGTCTTTTCAGGTAAATCTTTTCGCGCAGTATATAAAAAACGAGAGATATCTAATTTTTTTCCTCTGAAAAATTGCGGAGAGGAAATGTAAAGTTCTTCTTTCGCACGTGTAATTGCGACATAAAGTAGTCGACGTTCTTCTTCTAAAGCTTCAGAAGTCTCTGTAACACGATCATTGGCATCTTTTAAAGAAGAAGTATGGGGAAGAATACCATCGCTCGCTCCAAGTAAAAAGACACATGGAAATTCAAGACCTTTTGCGTTATGAATAGACATAAGCGAAACAGCATTTTTTTCCGGCATTGTTTTTAATGCTTCCATTTCTTTTTGACCTTGAATTGCTTCATCAATAAATTGTAAGTATGCTGGAATATCGGTGAAACGAGTTGCAGACTCCATTAATTCTTCTAACATTTCTTCTTGTATATCTTTATGCATCGTAAAGGAAGAGCGATCATTACTTTGTAAGTACTCTAAATACTTCCCTTTACCATGAATAATTTCTTTTAATGCTTTTTTCGGCTCTAATTCTTTTATAAATTTAATAAAATCGATACGCTCATTTACCTTTTTCACTTGAAAAGGTTTTAAGCTCGGATTTAATAATAAGAAATGAAGAAGAGAAGGGAAGCGGCCCTCACCATATTTCCATTGTTCACGTTCAATAAATGAAATACAATCATCACGCCCAATATACATCGTTGGCAATATATTTGAAAGTGATTCTAATCGAAACGGTTCAATCACCAGTCTTAAATGATCTAATACAGGTTTAATTAAAGAATGTTCATAAAATGATTGACTCGCCCCGTGCTTAATAAACGGGATTTTGTGAATGGTAAGCTGATCAAGTAACGAACGGCTTACAGAATGTGTGCGGTACAGTAAACAAAAATCTTTAAAGTTACGTTCGCCGCTATCTACTTTTTCTTGAATGAGCTGCAAAATTTGATTTGCTTCATCAAGAGTCGTAGCAGGTCTTGCGTAAAAAGGTTGTACACCTTCTTCGCGTACAGAATATAGCTCTTTATCAAAACGTTCTTGATTTAGTTTGATAACTTCATTTCCAAGTCCGACGATAAAAGGATTGGATCGATAATTCGTATTCAGTGCGATAATCGTAGTGTTATCAAATTCTTTTGGAAAAGATAAAATAATTTGGTGACTTGCTCCTCGCCAACCGTATATCGCCTGGTCGTCATCACCTGCGATAAATAAATTATTTCTTGGCGTGGCTAACAATTTTACAATTTCATATTGTGCATACGATGTATCTTGGAACTCATCTACTTCAATATAGTGGAAACGTTGTTGTAATTGGGTAAGTAAAGGAGCGTTATTTTCTAACATATAATATGTTTCTAATAAGATGTCATCGAAATCAATATAATTATATCGTTGTTTCACTTCTTCAAAACGCTCGTATACTTCTTTAAATTCTTGTTCAACGGGTGTTTTTGCTTTTACATCTTTCGGACGATTCAATTTGTTTTTCTCAAGTGAAATCATAGCGAGCATCGTCTCAGCATCATAATCGTCTTTTAAGCGTAACTCTTTTAAAATTTTCTTTATCATAATTTGTTTATGTTTTTCGTTTGCTAAAATTTGCTGATTATATCCTTGACTACGAAGCAATTTTAAAAAGACAGAGTGGAAGGTACCAGCAACAACGTAGCTACTTGCAGCACGATTCATACCTGGTAAATTCGCTACACGATTTCGGATTTCTTCAGCTGCTTTTTGTGTAAATGTAAGTAATAAAATATTGCGCGGATGAACTTGTTTTACATTTACTAAATAACCTACGCGAGTTGTTAAAACAGACGTTTTCCCGCTTCCAGCACCAGCTAATGTAAGGACAGGGCCTTCTGTCGTTCGCACGGCTTCTAATTGTTTTTCATTTAAAAATACATTTTGTTGCTCGAGCGCGCGGAAATACGCTGCATCCGCATCTTCTTCCATAATTAAATGAGTAGATGTTTTCGGAATATGATATGTTGCACGCGGAATATCAGCGTGCGTTAATGATTTTTGTGAAAATTTTTCTTGTGTCATATATTCACCTTCAAAACTATAGCATCAACATTTAACTTTAGCGGAAGAAAAAGAAAATAGCAATGTAAAAAACAGGAGGGGATACCTCCTGTTTTCAAATTACAATTCTTTTATCATAACGATGTGAGGAATATTTGCTTCCATGAATACATCAGAATTCGTTACATATCCAAGTTTCTTATAGAAATCTTCAGCATGTGTTTGGGCGTGCAGCTTTAATTTTGGTAGCGAGTTTTCCTTCGCATACGCTTCAAGTGCATCCATAACAATTTTTCCAATGCCTTTTTTACGATGGGAAGCTAGTACGCAAATGCGTTCCATTTTTCCTATTCCATCCATTATGCGAAAACGACCAGCACCAACTGGAACATCATTATCATATATAACAACGTGTGTTGAAGTTTCTTCAAATTCATCATACTCTTCTTCAGCAGAAACTTGTTGTTCATTCACAAATACTTGCTTACGTACAGAGAATGCGTCTCTTAGTTGTTCGTCCGTTTGTACGATCTGTGCGTGCAAATTAGTTGTGCCCCTTTCCAAGGTGGAATGTTTCGTGTACAGTCCATGTTCCATTTTCTAATTGATATAGAAGATGGAAGCGATCAATTGGTTGTTCATAATAGAAATCTTTCATACGTAATCGACCTAATACATCAGCATGCTCTGCATCTGATAAGCCTTGTCCGATTGTTAAATGAGGTACGAAAGCATATTCGCGTTCTTGTGTAAAGAATTCACTATGCATTTCTTCATTTAAGAAAGTAAGTTCAGGTGTTTTTTCTACTTTAAAATAAAGAACATTATTAACAGGTGCGAATGAACCAACTTTTCCGACGTGAAGGGTGAAAGGGTTCGTTTTACTTGCGATTGTATGTAACTCGTTTACAATCGATTCTAAGTGTTCATCTTGCGTCTCAAAGGGTGTTTTCAATGTAATGTGTGGCGGAACTAATGCGTAGTGCGGATCATAACGTTTACGCAATCCGTTCGCTTTATCTTGAATCATTTTAGATGGAAAAATTACAATGCCTAATTTCATGTTCCAATTCCTCCCTTTGTAAGTCTAGTTAGATTTTGAGAAAAACAAATCTCTCTATCTATTATATCAAATTATTCTGAATACTGCTCTCTATTATTTCATTGATAGAATATGAGAGAAAGCTTTCGGTAAATCAGTTTGCCAATATTTCCACGTGTGGTTACCTTCAAACTCCTCGTAATGCGTGATGAAATTTCTATCTGTCAGAAGCGTATTAAGCTCACGGTTCGGTTGTACGAAATCAGATACTTGTCCATCCGTGCGCTTTACAGCGGTTTCTTCTGTCCCAATAACGTGATAAAGGTCTAGCGCCTCCGGATTTTTGAAGTCTTTTGCTAAGTTCATCACTGTTTCATCCACAAATGGTGATTGCATAACGACTTTACCGAATGTATGCGGATACATAAGTGCAGTCATGAAGGAAACTGTTCCGCCAAGAGAATCACCAATTAACACACGACCTTTTCCCATTTGGTACGTTGGATAATTTTCATCGATATATGGTGCAAGTTCATGAGCAAGGAAACGAATATACGCAGCGTTTTTTACGTCATTTGGGAAATATTTTTCTTTACGATCGTGTACATTTTTATATGGAATACCGACAATAATTGTACGGTCAATTTCTTCAGTTTCACGAAGGCGCTCAATTACACGGTGCGCTTTACCAAGCTGAAAATAATCTCTACCATCTTGTGCAATTACAACTGTATGTTTGTGCAGTGGTGTGTAATTTACCGGTAAGTAAACGAGAAGTGTAACATCTTCTTGAAGTGATGCACTATAAAATGAAATTTCTTCAATTCTCCCGATTGTTTGATTCATGTAGATCCCCCTAAATAAAAATTTACTGTAATGATTGTAAGAGCGACGCTTGTAGTGAAAAAGCAAGAAATATTCACTAATAGGTGCTTTCGTTTCTATTTTACCATAATGGTACGAAGAATCTAAAAAATTAGTATTTAAGTTATGAAAGAAAACGGATATAATGAAGTGGGATTTTTGACAGGTGAGAGGGGAGACGGAATTTGAAACAAGAAAGATCAATCGCACTACCATTAGCCATTTCCATTATAGCCATTTCATTCGCAGCAGTTTTTGTAAAGATGTCCTCAGCACCATCTTCCATATTAAGTATGTACCGATTATGGATTATCGTACTTATTATGCTGCCTATCGTTTGGAAAAAGCGGGAAGAATTTAGTAAGATTCAACTAAAAGATTGGGGATTTTTAATTGGATCTGGTTTCTTTTTAGCACTTCATTTTCTATTATGGTTTGAATCTTTAAAGCATACGACAGTTGCTAGTTCGACGATTATTTTAGCGCTTCAACCAATCGTATCTTTAGTTGGAGGTTTTTTCTTATTTAAAGAAAGAACAACATACTCAGCTATTGCAACAATGGGAATTGCGATATTAGGCGTAATGTGTATTGGTTGGGGAGATTTAGGGCTAAGTGAACAAGCAATTTATGGAGATATATTATCCTTTTTAAGTGTAATAGCGGTTGTCGGTTATTTATTTATCGGGCAAACGACAGTAAAGAAAGTATCACACTGGATTTACAGCTTTACAGTTTTTGCATTCGCAGGTATTTTTATGGGGATTTATAATATAGTGTTGCAAGTGCCTTTTACAGGTTATACGAAGTGGGATTGGACCGTTTTTCTTTTACTTGCGGTTGTCCCGACAGTGTCACACGTCATTAATAATTGGTTATTAAACTACGTAAATGCAACAACAATTTCAATGAGTATTTTAGGAGAACCCGTTGGAGCATCTATACTAGCGTTCTTCTTACTCGGTGAAAGACTAAATGTAATGCAAATTATCGGTAGCATGCTCGTATTGTTTGGTGTATCTGTTTTCTTACTACAGCAACAAAAACGAACAGCAAAAAATGTAGTAAACGAGCCGGCGTATACACAGGAATTATAATGTTAGAGGAGAAAAGAGAAGTTGTGATACTTCTCTTTTTGTTTTATAGAAATACAGAGGAAGAAGGGGGAGGGAAATGGAAGAAATATTAAAGCAGTATATGCAGAAACTTACAACACTAAGTGAAGAAGAGCAGCACATGATCCTCAGTGAATTACAAATTGAAAAATATAAAAAAAGAACAGTGCTCCTAAGGCAAGGAGATGTCCCTTCGAAATGTTATTTTGTATTAAAGGGATGCATTAGGCAACATTGTATAGATGAAACAGGGAAAGAGGTTACATCAAATTTTTATACAGAAGAACAAGCAATCGTAAATTTTAATCATCATAAACAAGATAAATCATCCCCGCATACGTTAACGTGTTTAGAAGATTGTCTAGTTGTAGTTGGCGACCTGCATAGTGAAAAGGACATGTATAAGAAATATTCACAATTAGAAGAAATGACACGGCAAATGATTGAATATAACTTCGGTGAGGTACAAGAAGAACTTTCCTTATTTATTGCATCGACACCAGAAGAGCGCTACAAATCATTATTACAAAAACGATCTCATTTAATCAATCGTGTTCCTCAATATCAATTGGCAAGTTATCTAGGTATTACGCCAGAATCATTAAGCAGAATTAAGAAAAGACTCAAACAGTAGCGTTTTTTCCACCTCGAATCAATAGCCATATACTAAATCCGAGTTCACCTGCAATCATTGGCAATTGGAACAGTGTTTGTATGATTGAAATCACCGTATCATATTGTGAAAACATCGTATTCATGACGTGAATGACGATATAACCGATAGACGCGAAGAATAGTAGTATACTAATCCATTTCGGTATATGTTTAGATAGAAAAGCTACATAACCTAAAACGAAAAGATGTAAGCCGAAAATGATTAACCCTACAGACCAAATGTATTCGAAGACACTGAGAGACAACATCACATATGTTTCTGGATTCGCAATCGTACTTTTTGAAAGTAGCAATGCCAATATTAGATTGAATATGGCGATTCCAAGTATCGCTGTATACATAAGACGAAGCAAGGCAGCTAGTAATGAGAGGCTAGTATGAATTGGTTTTAGAAAGAAATAAAGAGCCCACGCGGCGACAATATCAGTAATGAAAATGATAATCCAACCGAAGATTTCCGCTTTGAAAAGTGAATGTGAAGTTTGGATATTATGGAATGTTGCGCTTGCATCTTCTTGTACAACGAGATTTCCATGAACAAAGCCGTAAGAAAAAAATGCAATGAATGCCATAACAAGAAGAGAAAAGCCAGCAAATAAGGCATACGTTCGTTCAGTCATAATACGTCCTCCTATTCTAATGTTGTTTTCATTGTAAAAGGGAAGAGGAGGAGAAGCATTGACTTAAATCAAGAGAGGGGAAGTGTAATGGAATTTCCATCAAAAAAGATGTATGGTTATATCCGATTTTTTTCGTTGTCATTGGAGCGTGTTTTGCTCCTCTCTTTGCAGGGAGAGAGTATTTTCTTTTATTTTTTATGATTCCATTAGCCATATTATTTATTTGGAGTTGGTTTTCGACAAGATATATCGTCGGAGAAGAAACAATTACGATTAAATCTGGTTTCGTTAAAAAGCGCATATTTATACGAGATATAAAACAAATTTCAAATACGAAAAATCCAGTAGCAGCTCATGCCTTATCATTCGATCGACTTGAAATTATTTATGGATCACATCAAACAGAAATTATTTCTCCTAAAGATAAAGAGCAATTCATCAATCTCGTTACAAGTAAAAATTCACACATTGAAACAAAGTAAAAGAGTGGCTACGTAGCCACTCTTTTACTTTGGGTTTGTCATATAAGGTTGTACATGAATCATGCATAGGTCACGGAACTTTCCTTCAGCAGTTGTGACAATTACGACTGCTCTTCCGGCACTTTTTCCAGTAATTGTTACCGTATCACCTTTTGGATACATTGTGATAACATCAGCATTCATATTTGTCCAAATAAGTTCTGTATTCGTTGCTTGCACTGGCAAAACAGAAGCTGATAACTCAGTGCTTTGTCCAGTTCTTACTTTCAACTTATTTTTTTCCATATGAACACCAATGACTGAAATAACAGAAGGAGCAATTGTAATTTTGGGTGGATTAGTTTGTATGTTTAAACAAGACGCAGAAGTATTTGTGATAGGTGAAAATTTTCGTGTTTGTTGTTGCTGGAAAGCTGCTAACATGTTGGAGTCCCCTTTCTGTATAAGTGCTGATAGTACTACTATAAAGGAGTAGTGTTATGTTTAATTTAACGAAACATAAAGAAATTGTTAAATTCGAGCAGAAGATTGTCGAACTTTGATATAAAGAAAGCTCTGCTGTTATGATAGCAGAGCTGTTCCTTTATAGATTATGACTATGTTGTTTTTCGAAATCCTCAAATTGCTCTTCAACTTTTTTTGAAGATTGTGTTAGTAAACTAACAATTACGATTACTAGTAAACTAATAGTGAAACCAGGAATCATTTCATATAAGAATTTTTTTAAGAATTCGAATTGAGTCCAAATAATTACTGTAGCGGCACCAGAAATCATACCAGCAAGTGCGCCCCACTTCGTCATACGTTTCCAATATAAGCTTAATAAAATAGCGGGTCCGAATGAAGAACCAAATCCAGCCCAAGCGTATCCAACAAGAGCTAAAATCGTATCATTTTGTTTAAACGCTAAAGCGCACCCAACTAATGCAATAACAAGTACAGCCATACGACCGACAAATACAAGTTCTTTATCAGAAGCAGAACGTTTAAAGAATGTACGATATAAATCTTCTGTTATAGCACTAGAAGTAACAAGTAATTGAGATGAAATTGTACTCATAATCGCTGCTAAAATCGCTGCTAATAAAAATCCAGTAATAAGTGGATGGAATAAAATCTTTCCAAGCTCAAGGAAAATTGTTTCTGGGTTAGATAATGTTAACTCTTGTTGTGAGTAGTAAGCAATACCGATAAGACCAGTAAACATAGCCCCGACAACAGAGAAAATCATCCAGCTCATACCAATTCTTCGTGCGCTTTTAATCTCTTTTACAGAAGAAATTGCCATAAAGCGTACGATAATATGAGGTTGTCCAACATAACCAAGGCCCCATGCAAATAAAGAAATCATTCCTAAAGTAGAGGCTCCTTTAAAAATATCTAAACGTGTTGGATCTACAGATTGAATTGTATCAAATGCAGGTCCAAGTCCGTTCGAATTCATAATTGTTACGATAGGAACAAGAATAAGAGCAATTACCATAATGATTCCTTGTACGAAGTCTGTCCAACTTACTGCTAAGAAACCACCAAATAATGTGTAAGCGACAACAACGCCAGCTACGATGAATAATCCAACGTGGTAGTTCATACCAAATGAATTTTCAAATAATACAGCGCCTGAAACTAATCCTGAAGCTACATAAAAAGTAAAGAAAATCATAATAACAAGTCCGGATACTAAGCGTAGCATGTGAGATTTGTCTTGGAAGCGGTGTTCCAAAAATTCTGGGATAGTAATAGAGTTGTTTGCAATTTCAGAGTAGGTACGTAAGCGAGGAGCGACATAAAGCCAGTTTGCGTATGCGCCTAGTGTTAGGCCGATCGCAATCCAACTACTACTTAATCCAACGCTAAACATTGCACCGGGTAATCCCATTAAAAGCCAACCACTCATATCGGATGCTCCAGCACTTAATGCTGTTACTGCGGGGCCTAGTGTACGCCCGCCAAGCATATAATCTGTTAAGTTGGACGTTCGTTTATAGGCGAAATAGCCAATTACTAACATCCCGAGCATGTAAATAGAGATAGAAGTTAAAGTTAACATCTGCGTACTCATGAAGTTCCCCTTCCTTTTGTCATGTCTTTTGATGCGTTATGCATATTTATAATCTATCATGATTATTCTGAAAAATCCATACAGAAATACGAATTTTCAGAAATGTAAGCGTTTTTTGACATCATTTTACTTTTTTAATATATAATATTCATGCAAAAAACCTTATTTTTAATAGAGTATTTATTATATTTACATAAAAAGAGGTTGTTTTGTCAATATAATATTGAAAGGAGAGAAAAATAAAATTCTTTTAAAAGTATTGACTTATGAAAAAAGTTAGGTCTATAATGAGTGCAACTTAAAAAAATGCAAGCGTTGATGAAGAAGAGTACACATGATGAACATGTCAGAGAGCTGATGGTTGGTGCGAATCAGTATGGGATTGATGTGGAATGGGCTTCGGAGCTTCCAAACCGAAACGAAAGAAGTAGGCTTTGGCGACATGATCTCATCGATACAAGAGACACGTATTGTTTTTGATACGGTAAAGTGCGTTACATTTGTAACGAATTAAGGTGGCACCACGGGAGTACCCGTCCTTTCTATAGGATGAGTACTCCCTTTTTGTGTACAAAAAATTAAATAAATAAATGAAATCGTTGAAGTAAGAAGAGTACGTATATTGGAGACGTTACAGAGAGCCGGGGATAGGTGGGAGCCCGGTGCGGTGCCATATACGGAATGGGCTTACGAGAGGTATGCTGAACAATTATTTTCAGTAGGCAACCCGGGTTCCGCCGTTACAAGGATAAGGTATATATTTTGTACCTGAACAAAGCGGGATGCTTTTGTATCCAACATGAGGTGGTACCACGGTAAATTTATCGTCCTCTACATATTTTCGATATGTAGAGGACTTTTTTATTTTTCAGGGTGAGGTGAAGGACATGATGACGAAAGAAGAATTTATGAAACGAAAAAGAGAAGAAAAAACATTTTTAGTAATTACCGAAGAAGAAGGAGATAGCATTACGCCAATTTCTTTATATAGACGTATGAAGGGAAAGAAAAAATTTTTATTAGAAAGCTCCCAGCTTCATCAAGATAAAGGACGCTATTCTTACTTAGGTTGGAATCCATATAGCGAAGTGAAAAGTGTTGGTACGGAAGTAGAACGAACGATTTACGGCCAAACAGAAAAGCTGCAAGGTAACGTACTACAAGTGTTAGAAAAAGAAATCCGGTCAGCTCAAGTAGACAGTCCATTCCCGTTTTGCGGAGGAGCAGTTGGTTATATTGGCTATGACGTCATTCGGCAATATGAAAACATTGGCGCAGATTTACACGATCCATTAAATATTCCAGAAGTACACCTTTTACTGTACCGTGAGTTTATCGTGTATGATCACTTACGCCAAAAATTATCTTTTGTATATGTATGCAGGGAAGACGATTCCCCTTCTTATGAAGAAGTATATGAAAGACTGCAAGTATACAAAGAGGAAGTGCTACAGGGAGAAGAAGCGGAAGTAACTGAAATAAGATCAACATTATCATTCACTTCTTCTATAACAGAAAAAGAATTTTGCGCGATGGTAGAAACGGCGAAAGAATACATTAGAGCCGGGGACATATTCCAAGTTGTATTATCTCAGCGTTTGCAAAGTGAATGTATTGGTGATCCTTTCGCCTTATACCGAAAACTTCGAATTGCAAATCCGTCACCATATATGTTCTATATCGATTTTCAAGATTATGTTGTACTCGGTTCTTCGCCGGAAAGTTTGTTATCGGTAAGAGAGGATAAAGTAATGACTAACCCAATTGCGGGTACGAGGCCGAGAGGGAAAACGAAGCAGGAAGATGCGGAAATTGAAAAAGAACTGTTAGAAAATGAGAAAGAACGAGCGGAGCATATGATGCTTGTGGATCTTGGAAGAAATGATATAGGAAGAGTGAGTGAAATTGGCTCAGTTACGATAGATAAATATATGAAAGTAGAGAAATACTCCCACGTCATGCACATTGTATCTGAAGTTTACGGAACATTGCGAAAACAGATGAGTGGATTTGATGCATTAGCGTATTGTCTACCAGCAGGAACAGTGTCAGGCGCTCCGAAAATTAGAGCGATGGAAATTATAAATGGGCTAGAGAATGAAAAAAGAAATGTGTACGCGGGTGCAGTTGGATACGTTAGTTTTTCAGGGAATCTTGATATGGCGCTTGCGATTCGAACGATGGTCGTCAAGGATGAGAAAGCATACGTTCAGGCAGGAGCGGGAATTGTTTATGATTCAGACCCAGTAGCTGAATATGAAGAAACGTTAAATAAAGCGAGAGCACTATTGGAGGTAATGAAATGATTGTACTGATTGATAATTATGATTCATTCACATATAACTTGTATCAACTGTTAGGTGAATATGAAGAAGATATTGTTGTCGTAAGGAATGATCAAATAACGATAGAACAGTTAGAAGGGATGAATCCAACAGGAATTGTGCTTTCACCAGGACCAGGAAAACCAGAGGATGCTGGTATTTGTATCGAAGTGATTCGTCATTTTTATAAGAACGTTCCCATATTAGGTATTTGCCTTGGCCATCAGGCGATTATATCAGCATTTGGAGGAGAAATTGTTCGAGCGGAGCGTATTAAACACGGAAAAACATCCCGTGTGAAACATAACGGAACGTCAATTTTTTCATATGTGACACAGCCATTAACGGCGATGCGCTACCATTCACTTGTTGCAGCGCAAACGAGTTTGCCACAGTGTTTTGACATACTAGCGACAGCGATGGATGACGGAGAAATTATGGCAGTTCGTCACAATTATTATCCGCTATTCGGATTACAGTTTCATCCGGAATCAATCGCAACAGAAGAAGGCGGAAAGTTAATACGTGCCTTTTTAACAGAAGTAAAGGAGGAGGAAAGAGTATGAATAACTATCTTCGTAAATTAGTGGAGGGACAACATTTAACCGAAGAGGAAATGTATAGAGCAGGGCTTCTGTTATTAAATGAAAACATATTGGAAAGTGAAATTGCAGCTTTCTTAGTATTACTGAAAGCGAAAGGTGAAACGGCAGAAGAAATATACGGCCTCGTTCGGGCTCTTCGTGAAAAGGCATTACCGTTTTCGAACCATATACAAGGAGCGATGGACAATTGCGGGACAGGTGGTGACGGTGCTCAAACGTTTAATGTTAGTACAACATCGGCATTTGTACTGGCAGGAGCTGGCGTAAAGGTTGCAAAACACGGTAACCGAGCTGTTTCCAGTAAAACAGGAAGTGCAGATTTATTAGAAGAACTCGGTGTAAATATTAGCAGTACGCCAAACGAAATTGATTATTTATTAGAGCATGTCGGGATCGCATTTTTATTCGCACCAGTGATGCATCCAGCATTAAGGCGCATTATGAAAATAAGAAAAGAATTAAATGTGCCGACGATCTTTAACTTAATTGGTCCTTTAACGAATCCGGTGAATTTAGAAACACAATTTGTCGGCATTTATAAACGAGATATGTTACTACCAGTTGCGCAAGTATTACAGAAACTAGGTAGAAAACAAGCGCTTGTTGTAAATGGAAGTGGTTTTTTAGATGAAGCATCATTGCAAGGAGAAAATCATGTTGTCATTTTAAAAGATAATGAAATAGTAGAAACGAGTATTGAACCTGAGAAATATGGTTTTTCAATAGTGAAAAATGAAGAGATTAGAGGCGGAGATTCAAAAGAGAATGCAAAGATTACGCTCGGGGTGTTAAGCGGAGAAAAGGGTGTTTACCGCGATACTGTTTTATTCAATGCAGGTCTAGCCCTTTTCGCAAATGGAAGAGCAGAAACGATTGAAGAAGGAATTACACTAGCGGCACATAGTATTGACTCAGGAAAAGCATTAGTCAAACTAAACTTATTAATTGCAGCAAGTCATGAAAAATTAGAAAGGGTGAATTAAAGTGGGGACGATTTTAGACAAAATTGTAGACCAAAAGAAAAAGGAAGTTGCGGCATTATATGAAACATATACACCATTAAAAGAAAGTAGAAAGACACATTCACTTGTAGAAGCATTACAGCAGTTTACTGTCATTGCAGAAGTAAAGAGGGCATCACCATCAAAAGGAGATATCAATTTACACGTTGATGTACGAGAACAAGTAAAAACATATGAAGACTGCGGCGCAGGAGCAGTTTCTGTTTTAACAGACGGTCAATTTTTTAAAGGGTCGTTTCATGATTTACAAACGGCAAGAGCAGAAAGTAACATTCCGCTTTTATGCAAAGATTTCATAATCGATACGATTCAAATTGATAGAGCGTATGAAGCTGGCGCAGATATTATTTTACTAATCGTAGCGGCGTTAACGAAAGAAAAGTTAAAAGAGTTGTACAGCTACGTACTAGAAAAAGGATTAGAAGCAATTGTTGAAGTTCATGATGAACAGGAATTAGAAATTGCGATCCAATTAAATCCGCACGTTATCGGTATTAACAACCGTAATTTAAAAACATTCGAAGTCGATTTAAGCCAAACAGAAAAGCTTGGAAAACGATTAAACGAGGAGAAATTACTTTGGATTAGTGAAAGCGGGATTCATTCACAAGAAGATATTATTCGCGTCAAACGAGCTGGAGCGAAAGGTGTATTAGTTGGAGAAGCACTTATGACATCATCTTCTATTCGTACCTTTTTTGAAGATTGTAAGGTGAACATATGAAAGTGAAAATTTGCGGTATCACTGATGTTGAAACAGCAAAACGTGCTTGTGAATACGGAGCTGATGCACTCGGATTTGTTTTTGCAGAAAGTAAGCGGAAAATTACCCCGGGGCTAGCGAAAGAAATCATTCAGGAGATTCCGGCGGACATATTAAAAATCGGTGTTTTCGTAAATGAATCAGTAGAAGAGATCCAGAAAATTGCAGATGAATGCGGGTTAACGCATGTGCAACTACATGGGGATGAAGATAATCATCAAATTAGAAGATTGAATATTCCGTCTATAAAATCGCTCGGCGTAACTTCAGAAGACGATATGAAAAATGCTCAAGCATATGAAACGGATTATATATTGTTTGATAGCCCGAAAGAAAAGTTTCACGGAGGAAATGGAAAGAAATTTTCATGGGCACTACTTGAGCATATGCCAAAAGAGTTGCGAGAGAAAACGATATTAGCTGGTGGATTAAACGCTCTTAATATAGAAGAAGCGATTCGAACTATTCAGCCGTACATGGTTGATGTAAGTAGCGGAGTAGAGACAGAAGGAAAGAAAGATGTAAAGAAAATAAAACAATTTATTAAAAAAGCGAAGGAGTGTTCCAAATGAACTACGCATATCCAGATGAAAAAGGTCACTACGGTATATACGGGGGACGATACGTTCCAGAAACGTTAATGCAATCTGTATTAGAACTAGAAGAAGCATATAAAGAAGCGATGCAAGATGAAGCGTTTCAAAAGGAATTAAATCATTATTTAACAACGTACGTCGGAAGAGAAACACCGCTTTATTTCGCTGAAAATATGACGAAGTATTGCGGCGGTGCAAAGATTTATTTAAAACGTGAAGATTTGAATCATACAGGAGCTCATAAAATTAACAATACAATCGGTCAGGCACTTCTTGCAGTACGAATGGGCAAGAAAAAAGTTGTTGCTGAGACAGGGGCTGGACAACACGGTGTTGCAACCGCTACTGTATGTGCCCTGCTCGGATTAGAATGCGTCATCTTTATGGGAGAAGAAGATGTGAGACGTCAAAAATTAAATGTGTTCCGAATGGAATTACTCGGAGCGAAAGTAGAAAGTGTAGCAGCAGGTAGCGGTACATTAAAAGATGCGGTGAACGAGGCGCTTCGTTACTGGGTTTCACACGTGCATGATACGCACTACATTATGGGATCCGTTCTCGGACCGCATCCATTCCCGCAAATTGTTCGTGATTTCCAAAGTGTAATTGGGAAAGAAACGAAAAAACAATACGAAGCGTTAGAAGGAAAGTTACCGGAAGCAGTCGTTGCTTGTATTGGCGGTGGTAGTAATGCGATGGGAATGTTTTATCCGTTCGTACACGATGAAGAAGTCGCTCTTTACGGCGTTGAAGCAGCTGGAAAAGGTGTTCATACAGAAAAGCACGCAGCGACTTTAACGAAAGGAAGCGTTGGTGTTTTACATGGATCAATGATGTACCTTCTGCAAAATGAAGAAGGACAAATTCAAGAAGCTCATTCTATTTCAGCAGGACTCGATTACCCGGGTGTTGGGCCAGAACATAGCTTGTTAAAAGATATTGGCCGCGTTTCTTATCATTCCATTACAGACAAAGAAGCGTTAGAAGCGTTTCAATTGTTAACGAAAAAAGAAGGGATTATTCCGGCTTTAGAAAGCTCGCACGCTGTCGCATATGCATTAAAATTAGCGCCGCAAATGAAGAAAGAAGAAGGACTTGTCATTTGTTTATCTGGCCGCGGCGATAAAGATGTAGAGAGTATAAAACGTTATATGGAAGAGGTGTAAAAAATGGGAGTAGAAAAAATTACAGCAGCGTTTGAAAATGGTAAAAAAGCATTTATTCCGTACGTAATGGGCGGAGATGGTGGCCTTGAAAAATTAAAAGAAAGAATTCGTTTTTTAGATGAAGCAGGAGCAAGCATCGTTGAAATCGGTATTCCGTTTTCAGATCCAGTCGCAGACGGTCCAACGATTCAAAGAGCAGGGAAACGAGCGCTAGATAGCGGTGTAACAGTAAAAGGCATTTTTCAAGCATTAGTAGAGGTAAGAAAAGAAGTACAAATTCCATTCGTACTCATGACATATTTAAATCCAGTACTCGCATTCGGAAAAGAAAGATTCATCGAAAACTGTATAGAAGCAGGGGTAGACGGTATGATCGTTCCGGATTTACCGTATGAAGAACAAAATATTATTGCTCCGTTACTTCGAGAGGCAAACATTGCGCTAATTCCACTCGTTACAGTAACGAGCCCAATTGAGCGAATCGAAAAAATTACGAGTGAATCAGAAGGATTCGTCTACGCCGTTACAGTAGCGGGCGTAACAGGAGTACGTCAAAACTTTAAAGGTGAGATTCATAGTTACTTAGAAAAAGTAAAATCACATACACATTTACCGGTAGTGGCAGGGTTCGGTATTTCAACAAAGGAACATGTAGAAGAAATGATTACAATATGTGATGGAGTAGTTGTTGGAAGTAAAGTTATTGAGCTGTTAGAAAATGAAAAGCGAGAAGAAATATGTGAATTAATACAGGCAACAAAACAAAAAGAAGAGGCGTAAGTCTCTTCTTTTTGTTTTGCGTAATAAATGTTAAAATATACAGAAAATACATATAATTTCGAGGGTGAGAAAGCATGCTAAGACGAAAACTACTATATCTTCTTTTAACTGTACCACTATACGCTTGGCTCATTAGCGTGACGAAAATAGAGTTGATGGCTCTATTTTTAGGATATGTATTCATCTTTTCCAACTTAAGTCGCATTCAAGAGCAATCTATTTTAGAAATATGTATATTTTCGATTAGTATAGAACTATTTAGTATCGTTTCGATTGTATTATTAAATGAATTATTTCTCTGGATCCATTCATTTGAATTAATGAAATTTGGAAATGTTGTATTGCAAGTAATATGTGCTTATATTGTGTTTGTTGTGTTAGACAAAATAGTCGGACAGCAGAGCGTTTTTCAGGATAAAAGAAAATGGGAGTGAAAGGAGTCATTTGGCTCCTTTATTAAATCTGTTGTAAAAACAATTGAAAATTATGACATCTGTTATATAATAGTTAAAAATTGTATTTTTAATGAAAAGAGATGATAACATGGCCATATTGTTGGCACTTATCCCAATTATGATGATTTTCATTTGTTTATTTTTATTTAAACAAACGTCATTACGGTCCTCTTTAATTGCTTACGTTGTGTCTGTTGGAATCGTTTTACTCTCGCCAATGTTTCGATTAGGGATAAGTGAAACTGTGCACGCAACGATTAAAGGTTGGTTAATTTGTTTTATTGTCGGGTACGTTTTGTTTTTCGGTATTTTTTTATTTCACCTCATGAATAAAATGGGGTACATCGATCAAGTAGCGCGTTTTTTAGAAGAAGTGACGCACGATCGTTTATTACAAATGCTTCTTATGTGTTTTGGTATTTGTCCGCTAATTGAATCGGTAAGTGGATTCGGAATTGGCTTTATGGTTGCAGCACCTATCTTTCTATCATTAGGCTATAAACCGTTTCAAGCTGTACTACTTTCATTTATTGGTTTACTAGCTAGTTCATGGGGCGCAATGGCAACTGGTACGATTATCGGTTCGCAGCTTATAAATATGCCGCTTACAACACTTGGCACAAATACGGCACTACTAAGCATTCCGATGTTTGCTTATTTCGTCATTCTTTCTTTACACGTTGTTGGTGGCTGGCAGGCCGTTATGGAAAAGTGGAAAGAAGGATTCGGTTTCTTTCTATTATTCTCTCTCGGAATCTATCTTTCTAACGCATACGTAAGTGTTGAACTAGCAGGTATATTAAGTTCTATCGTTACAATTACATTTGGCTTTCTTATCATTAAATTAAAAGGAAAAAGTGAGCAAAATGTAATGACAGAACATGCTGCGGCAACGGAGAGAGAAGTATCTATTATAAAAATAATTAGCCCTTATATATTCTTAACTGTTTGTATTTTACTTTCTCGCCTCGTACCAGCATTACATGATGTATTCAGATCATATGCAGTCCTTGATTTAAAATCATACTCTTATAAATTAGAAATGCTATATTCACCAGGATTTTGGCTCGGTATGACTTGCTTATTTACTATTATTTTCTTCCGCATTCCATCTCATATTATTAAACAATCACTCTTGCAAACGATAAAGCAATGGATTCCATTTGCAATTACAACGACAATGTTTATCGCCATTTCAGAACTAATGGGTGCATCTGGCATGCATTCATTACTGGCAAAAACAGCTGGTGAAACATTCGGTACATTTTTCGTTTTCGTTGCTCCGTTTATCGGTGGAATCGGTGGCTTTTTAACAGGTAGTAACGCCGGATCAAATGCGATGTTTATAAAACTACAAATGCAAACGGCGCAGAACGTAGCACTCCCGTGGCAATACGTCGCAACACTGCAAAACACTGCATCATCAGTAGCGACAATTGCTTGCCCGTCACGTATTACATTAGGTGCTTATTTATGTAACATCCCTTATCGTGAAAATGAATTATTAAAGAAAACAACGTTAATGATTTTTGGTGCGATTTTGCTCGTAGTAGTAGAGGTTATTGTTTGGTATATGTTGAGAAATTAAAAATCCTCCTAACATAGGAGGATTTTTTTTATGATTGAATAATGTTTTAAATATGAAAAGCTTCTACTAAATGAATAGGAGATGAAATGTATGCCCCTAAAAAACTACGGTGTGTTAAAAGGTACAGTTATACAATCTAAGATTGGAAAAGGGAAAACGCCTCATTATCAAGTTCATTTACAAGGCGAAGCAGAAGTAGATTATCGTATTGCAATTAACGTGAAATCGCAAAGTTATCCGTCAGAAGTTTTATATTTTGCGAGTACCGATATTCGGTCAGAGGCGATTCACATTTTACCGACATTACCATTCGGTTTTACAGAAGTTAAAAATAATGAGCCGAAAGTAGCTTTAGACTACGTAAGAGGTAATGTATTTGATTCGAAGCAAATGATTCCTTTACCTGCTGAAAAAGCAGGAGTTGATAATGACTTAAATGAAAAAATAGAACATTATATAAAACGAGCGAAAGAAGAAAAAGCAATTATTTACGCGTTCGGTGAAAGATGGGGACCAGAAGAAAATACACCCGATTCTTATTTTCATTTCGAACCAGGAAACGGTATACACGATATTCATATGAATCAAGGGAATGTAGAGAAATGGAAAGGTGATAATGGTATATGGCAAGACGGAGGTATACTCATTCACTTTGAAAAGAAAGAAGAATGGATTGGTATTTTTCTTGCCTTTCAGTCGCAGTCATGGTGTACGGATGAAGAAGGACATGCTCGTGTGCCGGTTGAGCATTGTGATTATAAAAGGGATAATTGAGGAGAAGAGGGCGTTCAAAACGAACGCCCTCCTCTTATTTTATAAAACCCAAAACTAACAAGTGTAGAAAGGCAAGAGAACAGCAGTGCCACACTAGAAAACGCAATGAGGTACATATTATACTTCATCACTTTGCCAATGAGCTGATTACTGTCGTATTGAAATAGTCCTGCGATTATGTTGAATAAAAATAATACGATAAACATGACGATCACACCGTCTATTGATCCTTTAATATCTGGTTTACTTAAAGCGATATGTGCAGAAATACAAATAGCGATAAATAAAAATAGCCAAAAGGAAGGATTCAATAAATTATTTATTGTAAATAAGCTTTTCAATAATACAAACGTCGACAAGAGCATGTTTTGAACCATTTCTATATTAATAGAAGTAGAAGCAATTGTTTTTTCGAGAGTTGTATTAAATAAGAAATATGAATTTGGCACGAAATAGCGCATTAAAAGGATTAACGCAGTAATACCAGAAATAATAGGACCGATTCCAATGAAGAAGTTCCCAATTCGTTGATATACACTTTTTTGATTGTATTGATGTTGTACGTAGCCTAAAGCACCCTGACTTGTATCTGTTGGGAAAAACTGCGTTGCTACAATCTTATGACGAAATAGTACACACATAATGGCATGTCCAAGTTCGTGAATCGGGACACCAATCCACGCCGTTAAAAGGAATCCTTTTCTTCCGAAAGCTCTTGACCAATACATGCGTGTGAGAGATTCTAAATAGCCTAATAGAAATCCAATTACAATGATAACGCCAATTAAAGAAAATAATTGGATTACGCTTGTAAGGAGTATTTGAAAAATTGAGTTTACCAATTCCATTGTCTTTCATCCAATCTGTTAAAAATGTTATTTGTTCTGTTTCATAATAGCATTATTTTTCAAGATTGCTAGCATATATATTTTCTTTTGAAAGAAGGATTTCATAATCTTGTTCTTGTAGTCATGTTTTATGTCCAAAGTCATATATTGAATTTGTAACACCCTATATGGTATATGCTCAAGGAGGGATGAGAGAATGAAATGTCCGGCGTGTCAGACGGAAAATGCAGCAGAGGCAAAGTTTTGCGGGAATTGTGGACATTCGTTGACGGAGGAAGTAGTAGCGAGTGATGCACAGGAAGAAGGTGAGCAACAAGCACGCGTAGCACAAGTAAAGGAAAATCGACCAAATGAAACGGTAGAGCAAGCGAAGCGATTTGCGAGTGGCTATTTTCAATTCTTTAAACACGCATTACAAGCACCGACGGCGATTATGAAAAGCGGCAATATTGAAGTGCGAAATGGAATTACAAACCTTGTACTTATTTGTTTTTTAGGAGCGTGTATTTTTTATAGAATAATGAGCGCAGCGGCGAATGTTACAAGAACATTTGCACCGGATGTATCTACGCCTTCTTTCTTTGGGGAGTCTATAAAGGTCTTTTTATTTTTACTAATTTTAACTTTATTTGTCGGATTTATTATTTTTGTAAGTGGGAAAATGATGAAATCATCTTTTTCGTTTCTTGAAGTATTCGGTATATGGGGAACGATAGCGACGCCAGCTATTGCGATATTAGTTCTTTCGTTTCTTTTTAGCTTTTTATTAATCTTTTTCTTACCAATCTTATTAGGGCTGGCTACAACGTATGTGGGAATTAGTATTATTGTAGCTACAGTAAAACTAGATAACGGTGGATTAGATCTTGTTTACACTCTTTTTATTGCAAATGTTTTCATCGGAATTGCAACGTTTATCGTGTTTTGGTCTTACATAAACACGATAATTCAAACCTTTACACAGGGATTAACTGGCCTCTAAAGAAAAGGTGGTTGAATGGATGAATGTATGTACAAAGTGTGGGACTCAGTTTGAAGACGATGTGCAATTTTGTCAAAACTGCGGTAAGAAGAGGGAAAAACCTGTAATAAAGAAGAAAATGAGCAGCGGTACAAAAGTTGGCATTACACTTTTAGCACTACTTGTTATAGCGATTGCCGGTTTGTATGTATATGGATCGTCGTATTATACGCAGGCTGCGCAAGTAGATCGGATGATTACTATTGTACAAGAGCGGGACGGGGAGAAGTTAGCTGAAATCGTCACGGCAGATGATCCATCAGTTATTGTAACGAGAGAGGGTTTAATGCCACTATTTTCGTATATAAAAGAAAATCCATCTTACGTGAATGAATTGAAGGACTATTTGAGGCAAGGTGAAAAACGAGGGGACGGAATCGAAAGAGCAGATTTTTCGTTAACGAAAGATGGGAAGTATTTCTTTTTATTTGATCGGTATAAATTGAAAGCGAAGACGTACTATACGACGTTGCTTTCAAATGAAAAAGGTACATCTTTAAAAATGAACGGAAAAGAAATTGATAAAACAGATGACAAAAAGTTTGAGAAGCAATATGGACCGTTTCTTCCAGGGACTCAAGTGTTTCAAGCAGAATATAAAAATGACTATGTGAAACTATCACGTGAAGAAAAGGTTGTACTTATGAAACAAGGTCAAAATAACGTAACGATAGATTTAACGTTGCAAGGGAAATATATTACAGTGCAAACGAACGCACCTGGTGCAACATTGTACGTGAATCAAAAACCAGTTACAGCGCTAGCGGGAGAAGAAATTACGTGGGGACCGGTAGCAACTGATGGAAGTACGACGATTTATTTAGAACGAAATGGAGAAAATGGAAGGGAAACGACGAAGGTAGAAACGGTAACGGCACTTCCGTCTTATAATCTTCCATTCCAAAAGAAAAGCACAGAAAAAACAGTTGTTTATAATGTTACTCCTCCGCCCACGACTCGGTATGTATATAATGGTTTCATCTTCCCGGATAGTGATATTCGAAAGTTAACGAGTACGGACTTAACATATGTATCGAAAGAACAATTGAAAATAGCGAGAAACGAAATATACGCAAGACATGGACATATTTTTCAAACGAAAGATATGCAAGCGTACTTTTCAAAACAGACTTGGTATAGAGAAAATCCGTATTTTTCAGGAACGTTAACGGATATTGAGTCTTATAATGTGGAACTAATCAAATCAAGAGAATAAAACACGTGAAAAAGGTACAGTGCATAACTGTACCTTTTCTATGTTTTTTTAGCTGGACCAGGATCCCTTGAGAAAAAGATATGAAAGAGGAATGTGACTTTACTTGCCCCTCCTGACGTACTTGCTTGCACATCAGATAAGGAGCTAGACGTTAAAGCAGCTTCGGAACGAGGAGGAACGATTATGTTGAGAGCATCATCTGATTCTGATGATATAGTAACTGTTATTGTATCCTCAGAAAAATTTACAATTTTAACAGTACCGACTGGGAAAATCGATTTGGCAGCGTGTGATGCAGAAGCGAAGCGAGTCGCTTTCCAAATAGTTTGTGAGAAAGTGTCATTGTCAGATAGCCAAGCACGAGCACTGTATAAAGTTGTGTTAATGGAAAACTCTTGTTCAAGCGGAAGGGCGGGTCTCGGTTCTATCGGTTCCTCTGGAAGCTGGACGAGAAGGCCAGCGCACATATATGTTTCACCTACTTTCCATAGCTACTGTTATAGCATATTAAACATGTTGTTTATAAGACACGACGGCTACCTATTCAGGCATAGGTTTGTGCACTAAATTTGAAGATGAAATTTTCTTTCTTTACAATGGAAGTAGGTGTTATTTCTATAAAATATGGAAAACGTAAAGAGTATGTAAAAAAGAAGGAGTGGTAAAGTGAACTATGTCATTATTGGCGGAGATGCAGCTGGTATGAGTGCAGCGATGCAAATTGTTAGAAACGATGAAACTGCAAATGTTGTGACGTTAGAAAAAGGTGAAATTTATTCGTACGCGCAGTGTGGACTACCGTATGTCATTAGTGGTGCTATCGCTTCAACGGAAAAATTAATTGCGCGTAATGTAAAGACGTTTCGTGATAAATATGGAATTGATGCGAAAGTACGACATGAAGTAACGAAAGTAGATACGGAAAAGAAAATCGTGTACGCAGAGCATACGAAGACGAAAGATGTTTTTGAATTTCCGTACGATCGATTATTAATTGCGACTGGAGTGCGTCCTGTTATGCCAGAATGGGAAGGTCGAGATTTGCAAGGCATTCATCTTTTAAAAACAATTCCAGATGCTGAGCGCATATTAAAAACGCTGGAAACGAATAAAGTTGAGGATGTAACCATTATTGGCGGCGGTGCGATAGGACTGGAGATGGCAGAAACATTCGTCGAACTGGGTAAGAAAGTAAGAATGATTGAGAGAAATGATCATATCGGTACGATTTACGATGCAGATATGGCTGAATATATACATAAAGAAGCAGGTAAACATCATATTGAAATTTTAACGAATGAAAATGTAAAAGCATTTAAAGGAAATGAAAGAGTGGAACAAATTGAAACGGACAAAGGAACGTATAAAGCAGATCTTGTTTTAGTGTCGGTTGGAGTGAAGCCAAATACTCATTTTCTTGAAGGAACAAATATACGTACAAATTATAAAGGGGCAATTGAAGTAAATGCATATATGCAAACGAATGTGCAGGACGTATATGCAGCTGGTGATTGCGCGACGCATTACCACGTTATAAAAGAAATTCATGACCATATTCCAATTGGAACGACTGCCAATAAACAAGGGCGACTTGCTGGACTAAATATGCTGGATAAACGAAGAGCATTTAAAGGTACGTTAGGAACAGGTATTATTAAATTTATGGATTTGACGCTCGCAAGAACAGGCTTAAATGAAAAAGAAGCAAAAGGACTACATATTCCGTATAAAACGGTCAAAGTAGATTCTACAAATATGGCGGGCTATTATCCAAATGCGAAACCACTTTATTTGAAATTACTATATCGCTCTGACACGAAACAATTATTAGGCGGACAAGTAATTGGAGAAGAAGGTGTAGATAAACGAATTGATGTGATCGCAATGGCACTTTTCAATAAAATGAGCATTCACGAGTTAGAAGATGTTGACCTAAGTTACGCACCACCATATAACAGCGTTTGGGATCCAATTCAGCAAGCGGCAAGGCGAGCGGAATAGCACTTTTTAAGTGCTATTTTTTTGCAAAGGTAGGTAAACTTTTGTAGCGAATAATAAAGAGGGGGGAAACAGTTACATATAGGGAAGGGGATCATTAAAAATGTTTGTAACACTTCAAACAGTTCAAGAATCAGAAAAAGAAATATTACGTAATTTGTACGCACTATATCTTCATGACCTCTCGACATTCACTCCTAATATAAAGATTGGGGCAAATGGATTTTTTGAATACGAAGATTTGCACATGTTTTGGCAAAATGACGGAATCACTCCGTATTTTATTAAAAGTGATAATGAGATTGTAGGATTTTTATTACTACTGGAACGCCCGTTTTTGAAGAAGGAAAACGACTTTGGCATAAATGACATTTTCATATTGAATCAGTACAAGGGGAAAGGAATCGGTAAAAGAGTTATTGAGAATGTATTAAAAGAGAAACGAGGACAGTATTTCGTTATCGAACTTGTGAAAAATGTACCAGCAGTTTCTTTTTGGAAGAAAGTATATAGGGAGCTAAACATCGAATTTGATGAGAAAACACAGTTAATCGATGATGAAGAATGTCTCGTTCAAACGTTTAAAATATAATGAAATCGATGCTCCTAGTATATTACTTTGAAATTTAACTTTATCCCGCGTTAACGGACAGTAAAACTCCCACCTCAAAATTCAGTTGGGGCAAAGAAGTTAGGTGGGAGATCAACTGTCCGTTAACGTCCGATTGGTGAAGGCTAATAATCAGTGGGGGATGAACAAAACCCCCACTGATTAAAGTTTCACTTTATTGCGAATATACCGTTCACCCTTGAAAACATAGTACTTATCGCTTATATTTTCATATAGTATTTATTTTTAATAAAGCAATGAACGAACCAGGGGGCACAGTATGGCAATTAACATGAAAACAATCGAAGAATGGATTGCTGAATCAAACGCAAGACAAGAAGAAGACTTTGGACATGTTGTGGAAGAGATGAAAGAAGTATGCGTCGGACTTGATAATGCGACATTAATTTATACGAAAAACGTATTTTGTTTCGGTAAGAAAGTAGAAGTATTGTTCTTCTTCCAAGACCATGTCGTGATCGGACAAGAAAAAGATGAATATGTTGAAATTGAAAAATTAAAGTATGATGCGATTACAAATAGTAACTTAAAAACAAATGACAAAAATACAACGTTAGAATTAAAGTTTGCTAACGGACAATCTATCAATTTAGATAGTTTAAATGATAACTACGGTACGAAAAATTGGTTATTTGCGAGACAAATTAAGAGTATTTTTAAGTTAATCTAGTAAAAAAGCAGGCCTCAAAGGGCCTGCTTTTTTATTTGTTTCCTATCACACAAAGGCATCCTCTTTCTTCGTAACATTTCACACTTTTAAACCCTGTTTTATAAAATAAGTTTATTAATTCTTCATTCGTTTTACATTTCTCCATATGATATTGAATTTTGAAAGTCTCGGCCACTAATAAAAAGGATCCGTTCGGTTGTAAGACGCGAAATACTTCGTTTATATCTTGTTCCACATCAGGCCAAAAGTAGTGTGTTTGAAAAGCGGTAATGAGATCGAAGAAGTTCGTATGATAGGGAATAGAAGAGACACTGGCTTGTTGAACAATGACTTTTTGGTTTTGAACATCTTTTATATTCGTCTGTATAGAATTTTTTACAGCTTGACCGGAGTAATCAATTCCGTATATTTTACCAAACGGAATTCGTTTTGAAAGAGTATGTATTGTTTTACCTCCGCCACAGCCGATATCTAATATGATTGCATCTTTCTTTATATGTACTTTCTGTAATGCCCAATTTGTTAGTCTCGTATGTGCACTGTTCATAATACAAAGCATGGAAGAACCAATTGTCCCGCGAGGATTTTTTGCCTGCTGGATTAATCGTTGTAAAATACTCAAGTTAAGCTCTCCTTTTATGTAAGAATATATACTCATTTCGCTTTTTATAAATTAAGTCCTTTAAAAAAAGCACGCCGTCCATCGGCGTGCTTCTAATTACGTAAATCCCCTTTTAACCAATTCCGTGCTCGATACGCCCCGACAGGAATTTGAATGAGAGACGTTTCATTCCCGACATCTATCCCGTATAACTGATCACATGAATTTGTATCAAAACTTAGTAATGGATGCCCGCCCATTCCCATCGCGGTTGCGGCGAAAACGAGTCTATGAACGAGTATACCAGCTTCCATTTGGTGAATGCGATATCCTCTATAGCCTAATGCATTTGTATAGTAATCTTTCTTTCCGACCACATGTAGGCAAAGCGGTACTTGAAAAAGATTTACGTTATCCATCGTCATACTCGATTGAAGGGGATAACGAAGGTCTCCATATCGAAGTGGTTGTATGGAATGAGTTTTACTGTTGTAAGCATAAGCGCCGTTTTCTATATCTTTTACGTTATAAAAGCATCCATATAAGGAGACTCGCGCATTTGCATTTACATACTGACCATCAAGGTCGTTGTAGTAAGGGAAGGAGAGGCTCGCTTCTTGTAGTAAAGTAGCGAGCCCTGCTGCATCCCATTTCGTTACAGTGAAGTCAGCATCAGGGGAATACCGTTCTTTACAAAGTTGTAAGAAATCATATGATAACCGTTCTACTTGCGGCAACTGTATAGCGTGCGCATGATGTTGATAGTGCTCTTCATGATGTAGTGTTCGGAAGTGTGCTGTCGATTCAATCATAGAAGCTTCATTTATTTTTGTTATCCTAGGATGCTTATCTACTTGCTTTGATCGAACGAAATGTTCGTGTGCTAACGGCGGAATTTGCTGCAGTAATTCATGAGAAGTAACCGTGTTATTATGATGATCATCATTGTGAAACCAATTATTTTGAGGCTCTGTACTTAAAGGAACAACAGCATACACGCTTTCTTCGCCTTCTGACAGTCCGAGTAAATGATTGATTGCACGGTCTAGAAACTGAAAATATACGCCATTTGTGTAACCGAATTGTTTGGCACATGCAAGTAATTGTCCGATGAGAACACCACTATCTAATCCTTGAAGCCGATATGAAAAATTATTGTATTTAAAGTAGTTTTTCCAAAACATAGTGGATACGAATGTAGCACCGAAACAAGACTGTATGTTACAACGATTGCCGAGTGCTTCCGAAAGATAAGAATCGAAATTTCCTTCGCGAAGTAAAATAAGTCGGTGGTGCGCAGCGTCGTAATGGTAAAGACCGTCTGGATAATCGTCAATCTTTAAATATATATACAATTCATTCGGATATAAAGCGCCACCTGAAGGGATAGATCTTCGGAATAAAATTTTTTCGCTATTTAGCTGACATAATTGTGTTAAACCAAATGAGGCCCAAAGGTAATGACCAATCTCCTTCAAAGTAGGTGTAGTAGAAGAGTTAGGTAAAGATAATGGGATTTCTAAAGGGAGAGGGATGACAGGTACATTTCTATATAATTTATAAGGAAGCGGTGCATCTTCCCAGTCCACTTCATGATTCGGCATAATTTCATCGATCGAAAAATGAAGATGATGTAAAAAAGTATCCAGCTGCATAGAATCCCCTCCTTTACTATGGAAACGGGTGCGGATGTGGATTTAATTGTTCATTCGTTAAAGGCTCAGCGCTATATCCAAGCGTCATCGGTACGGTATACACTCTATCTAGTCCTGTAACACGAGTGAGATGGTGACCGAACGTCATCGGTAGCATGCCTGGAATAATGACTTTTACACAATGTAATCCGTTTTTTTCTATAAGAGGTACGGTTTGATCTACAACGATTACTTCAAGTCCAGCTTGCTGTAGACGGTTTAAAAGTTGATGAAGATCGGATGTTAAATCTAGATCAAATGATTGTAACCCGTTCATTTCTTGGAACGATTGCACCGGTGCATCGTCACGTAAAAGGAAGTGAAGACGTTCTTCCGCTTCTTTCAATCCGTACAGCATACTATGGTCTTCCATTTTATTTACGAGATAAGGGTCTTGTAAGCAGTTTTCGTAGTGCTCTCTTTTTTGTTCGAGTTCATCGTCTGTTATTAGTAACATGCCTGCTATTTCATGGATGGCACTCTTTAAAGCGCGGACAGGGTCTAAATGAGAGCCTCCCGCACAAACAACGTTCATTCCATTTTCACGCGTATTTTTCGCAATTACCCATAAGCTTGGGATACCGTGTTCCATCGTTGCGTTAAAAGCATGTAACTCATATCCAGTAATCGTGTACAGCCGCTGAATCATTAATTGTAATTCCGTATCATTTGCTGAACTAAGGTCAAGGCGGGGGAGAGGTAATTCCGCATACCAAGTGAGCAAAAAGGCGTCACGCTCTACAATTTCTAAAATGCCGTGAAAAATTGCTTCTTCTAAACTACCACCAATAGCACACCCATTTGATGTTTCATATACGTAAGCATCTCGATGACCGAGGCTATAATAAGCAATTGATTCAGGAACTAAAAGCGGTCTGTTTTGTGATAAAGAATATCCCCATACCCAGTTTTGCTCATAATCAGGATTAAACGGCTTAAATGGAAAACTATCGCGATTGTAATGTTCATTGGTATGTACACCGAGTGAGAGGGGATTCAGTGCATGATCCTCTAACTCACGAAAACTGCCGTGTACATTTGTCTTTTTTCCTCGAGGTGACATACCACAATATCGTTCTAAACCTTCTAAAATAGCAGTTGCTTCACTTATTGCGAATGAATGAGTTCGGCCTGCGACACCTTCATTTCCAAACATTAATGGCATGTTTATAATAACGTCAGCAAATGGTAATAAAGAATGCTGCATTTTTCCGTTTAACATACCGACCCGGTAATCTAAGTAATCTCTCGTTAAAAATGTGTTTAGTTCATGAATGGAACGGCAGCGATAAGTTGCTTCGCTTGTTTTTAAGCTCGGTTGTAACGAAATCGTTGCTGCATCTGCTGTATCATCAGGCAAATTGCTACATACAGGGCAGAGCGGATCGGGAAGAAAATAATGCCGCGAACATTGCAGTGTTTGTAAGTTTAGTAAAATGAGTTCATTTTCTAAAGAAGAATGGTGATGAGTTAATATTTTCTCTGTTTCTGCACGAATAAGATGGCACATTTGTAACATACCATTTTGGGTGGCGCGTACATCACGCCTTGTGACATTGTCTGCTTTTAACGCATATTTCCGTTGTAGTTCCCACATTTCTTGTTGATCAAAGCCAGCGATAAACCGGCGTCCATCAGAGCAGTTGGAACAGCCAGTTGCAAGAGGATGAATGTAAGGACCGATAATACCTTCACCAAATGAAGTGAATGCACGTAGCCATGGAATATGATTCGATCGAAACATTAGCTCGGCATCATGATGAATAGAAGAAGGGGAGCCATCATATAGTACGAGAGCGAGATGAATATTTTCAGGGAGTTCTTCTGTAAGGCTATGTTGACGAATGATAGAATATTGTTTGCATAGTTGATCATGTACATAGTTTGCAAGTAAGCCATCTCCTATAAGTAATATATTTTGAGTCATAGACTGTCCTCCTTTGCAATTAATACCCCGTACACACCATCTAAATTTTCTTTCAAAAATGGTTCAATAGCCAAATCAAAAACGAATGGATAAAAATTATGTTCTTCTAAATGTTGCAAGGCAAGCTGTACAGATTGCGTGCTTGGAATCTCTTCTTCCGCTTGTATTTCTAACCTAAAAGAATCCGTGTCATATAAAATAATAGAGGATTCCGGCAAGATATTAGCTCTGTATGGAGTCTCTTCATTTTGAATATGAAGAAGGGATAGTTGTAGTGCGTTTCGTAACGCTAATGTTGTATTAATATTAGATGCGCCGTACCATCGATCATTTATACCGATCCAAACGACTGGAAAGCTGAGAATCTCTTCACTTACTGCTATTTTAGGTGTTTCATGAATTGTAGCGAGAGCATCGTAATAAAATCTACAATGTTTATCATGAATTTCGGTTAAGTCGACCGTCGTAATTTCTTCTAGCATATGTGACTGTCGCTCATATAATTTATTATTTAAATGTTGTTGTAGCGCCCGGTATACACCTTCTGTCATCGTTTCTCCAGCGCCAATACCGATATCATTATGTTCAGGAATAAGGCGGTGCATAATTTCCGCGACATAAGTTTCAATTCCTGCTAAACCAGCTTCTCGGCGTGCTTCATTATGAGTCAAACCACCACAAGTCATAAGAGGCAGGAGGGAAGCAGGGCCATCTGATAGTGGAGTAGCTACTTGAATATTGCATTGTGATAACGGTAATTGATATAGATCTTGTTCATCCCATACATGGAATAAACCAGCTTCTTTAGAAGTTAATGAGTCGAAAAAACGGAATAAATCAGTTGAGGTATGTTGGTTGGACCGATGCTCAAGTTTTTCAGAAAGATTTTCTATCGTATCAATTGTAAAACTTTCATCAGTTGCGAGAGGATGTTTTATAAAAGGATGCCATGCTCCTTCGAGTGTTTCGTAATTTAATAAAAAGAATTGTGGTTCTTTTTCTCGGTAAGAATCATCAGCGACATGCTTAAGTAATTCAAATACGATTACATTTGCTAACATTGCAGATGGAAGTGGTGAAAAGGATGCTGATGAATGTTCATTTTGTAAAGTCGTTTCATGTAGCCGGTGCCATGCGGACTCCCAGCATTCTTCATGATTAGCTGTTACGATAGGACCAGCTATACCAAGTGCTGATAAACAGACGGCTGGTATGAAGTTCTTTCCTATTTCTCTACAAATCGTGTGAACTGCTCTTAAACCTTCAATATCTCCATTTTGAGAAACGTACAAAATCCAGTCGAAAGGCTCGAACACTTCATGCAGGGGACGATCGATTGTCGTATCAATTTCTTGAACAAGTACAGTATCATCAACTTCATTTGCAAGTTCTACTAGCTCATGAATGCGGTCGTAATTTGTTTCCTCATAATCTGTAACAAGGTAATGAAAGGTAGGTAATCCTGATTCTAATAAAGAAGAAACTAAGGAAGTAAGCATATCTCCAGAACCAATTATAAGGACGTTTGCCTCGCGGTACGTTTCGAATTTTAGAGCACCTGAATGAGAATCAGCTTCTAAAAATTCAATTTGTGAAGCGTATCTATCAAGTAATGCGCTATTTAATTCATGAGGTGCATCTTGACTGACATCCCGAACGAAACCATTTTCATATAAAATCTCTCCGATTTCAAATACACGATTTTGATAGGGGAGAGGGAGACCATCGGTTATTTCTGCTAAAGAGTAATTACCGTCAAACATTGGCATTAATTTTTCAATCCAGTTGTAAATTCCATCACCGTCCATACGAAACGAACTGGCGTTATTTCGAAAATAGACACCCCCGTTTGAGTCGGGGAGGAAGAAAGTATCCTTATTAGCTTTAAGCTTTGCATCAATTGGAAGGTTACTCATTTTAATCCTCCTTACGTTTTAAGCATACATTATTAGCTTATGTTATGAAATTTGTCCCGTATGAACGCAATAAAGTGAAACTTTAATCAGTGGGGGGGTCTTCATCCCCCACTGATTATTAGTTGAACCAATCGGACTTTAATGGGCAGCCCGACCCCCACCTAACTTCGTTGCTTTCGCTGAATTTTGAGGTGGGGGTCTTACTGCCCATTAAAGCGGGATAAAAAAAGGCTGTAGAATGATTCATTCTACAGCCTGTAATAGATTATTAATCTATCAACCTTCTAATAATAATGATTTTGGATCTTCAAGCATATCTTTAACAGCAACAAGGAAGCTAACTGCTTCTTTACCATCAACAATACGGTGATCGTAAGATAAAGCGATGTACATCATTGGACGGTTTTCCATACGTTCTGCATCAATTGCAACTGGACGTACTTGGATTTTGTGCATTCCTAAAATACCAACTTGTGGGCTGTTTAGGATCGGTGTTGACATAAGAGAACCGAACACACCACCGTTTGTAATTGTGAATGTACCACCTTGTAGTTCTTTTAACGAAAGTTTGTTGTCACGTGCTTTCATACCTAAATTACGAATTTCGCTTTCGATTTCAGCGAAGTTTAATTGGTTAGCATCGCGTACAACTGGAACAACTAATCCATCTGGAGCTGCTACTGCAATACCGATATCATAGAATTTTTTAATGATAAGCTCGTCGCCTTGAATTTCAGCATTTAATAATGGGAATTGTTTTAATGCTGCAACAACAGCTTTTGTGAAGAATGACATGAAACCAAGACGTACATCATGTTTTTTCTCGAAAGCGTCTTTACGCTCTTTACGTAATTCCATGATTGCAGTCATATCAACTTCGTTAAATGTTGTTAACATTGCAGATGTTTGTTGAACTTCTACAAGGCGTTTTGCAATTGTTTGACGGCGGCGGGACATTTTCACGCGCTCAACTGGTTTTTCAAATTCCGTTTTTGCAACTGGAGCAGGAGCTGGACTTTTTGGAGCAGCTGGTGCTTCTTTTGGTGCTGCAGCATGAGCTTGTACATCGTGTGGTCTCACACGTCCAAGTGGATCTGTGCTGCGTACGTCATTTAAGTCGATTCCTAATTCACGAGCCATTTTTCTAGCAGCTGGTGATGCGATAGGACGGTTCGTATTTGGTAAACCTTGTAAAGTTGCAGCTTGCTCAGTAGTTGGAGCCGCAGCTTTCGGTGCTTCAGTTGTTTCTTGTTTGGGTTGCTCAGCCACTGGTGCAGGTGTACTTACTGCAACTGGTGCTCCGTTTGCATCTAAAATTGCGATAGTTGCGCCAACTTCAACTGTATCCCCAGGTTCGCCTAGTAACTTCGATACAATACCTGAATCTTCTGCAATGATTTCTACATTGACTTTATCAGTTTCAAGCTCAACAACGCTGCCACCTTTCTCAACTTTGTCGCCTACGTTGATAAGCCATTGTGAGATAGTTCCTTCAGTAATAGATTCTGCAAGCTCAGGTACTTTAATTTCGATCATTTTAAATGTCCTCCCCTTATTTGCCTAACGGTGTGTTTTTTCTTCTTTTGTCTTCGGTAATCTCCATTTGTTAGCCTGCCACCCGGCAGAATATCTGTCCGGGGAGCAAGCTAGAAACCTTCATTGTTACTTTTTAGTTGCTGAAAACTTCAATTTCTTGTTTATCTTGACGGAAGTTATACTTCACATCTAAAGCGTGTGCAACGATTAATTCTTGCTCAGCTTTGTGAGCGAATGGATCGCCGCCAGATGGGCTAGAGCGATCTGGGCGTCCAATGTAACCTGTTTTCACTTTATCTCCAGCAAGTTCAAACAGAATTGGAGCCATGTAATGC
Organism: Bacillus cereus group sp. BfR-BA-01309; assembly: GCF_022664315.1. Classification (NCBI taxonomy): domain Bacteria; kingdom Bacillati; phylum Bacillota; class Bacilli; order Caryophanales; family Bacillaceae; genus Bacillus; species Bacillus cereus group sp. BfR-BA-01309. The sequence goes on along the minus strand of NZ_JAKUHE010000009.1, from coordinate 23,238 downwards.
CATGCGCCCATATTACGAGGTTCTTCTTGAACCCAAATAATTTCTTCTAAGTTTTTAAAGCGTTTAATAATAGATTGAACTTTCTCAGCAGGGAATGGGTACAGCTGTTCAATACGAACGACATGAACTTCATCTAAGTTATACTCATGTTTACCAGACTCAATTTCTGCTGCTAAGTCAATTGCCATTTTACCTGTGCTTAAAACAAGACGTTTTACTTTATTTGGTTTCGTGCCAAGGTTTTCTTGTTCTAGAGCAGGCTGGAAACGTCCTTCGCTTAACTGACTAGCAGTTGAAAGCGTAAGTGGGTGACGTAATAAACTCTTCGGCGTCATCAATACTAATGGTCGAACAGCTTCTGTTCCTAAGATAGATGCTTGGCGACGTAAAATATGGAAGTATTGTGCCGCGCTCGTTAAGTTTGCAACTGTCCAGTTATTCTCAGCAGCTAACTGTAAGAATCGCTCAGGACGTGCACTAGAGTGCTCTGGTCCTTGACCTTCATAACCGTGCGGTAATAGAAGAACTAAACCAGATTTTTGACCCCATTTTGCTCTTCCAGCTGAAACATATTGATCAAATAATGCTTGCGCAGTATTTGAGAAGTCGCCATATTGCGCTTCCCACATAACAAGAGTTTCTGGAGCGAATACGTTATAACCATACTCGTAACCAACAACAGCAGCTTCTGATAACGGACTGTTATGAACAGAGAATGAAGCGTTGATGTTTGGTAAGCGATGCAATGGTGAATATGTTTCATTTGTATCAGTATCGTGTAATACGATATGACGGTGTGCGAATGTACCACGCTGTGAATCTTGACCAGTTAAACGAATTGGCGTACCTTCTTGTAAAATAGAAGCGAATGCTAATGACTCAGCAAGTGCCCATTCAATTTTACCGTTCTCTTCAAGAGCATCTTTACGGCGCTCAAGAATTTTCTTCACTTTTGGATATACGTTAAAGCCTTCTGGCCAAGATAGTAGACCTTCATTAATTGCACGAAGTGAGTCAATCTCAACACCAGTATCAATTGGCTGAATGCCTTTTGCAACAACATCTGGCACTTTAACATGAATTGTTGCATCGCTCGTATCAGCTGGTGGTACTTGTGCATAGTCGGATTTTAATTGCTCTTGTATAAACTGTGTAATTGTTTCAACCTCATCTGCATTTAGAACACCAGCAGCTTGTAATTGATCTGCATAAATCGCTCTTACAGTTGGGTGGTTTTTAATCTTTTTGTATACTTGTGGCTGCGTAACTGCTGGATCATCCATTTCGTTATGACCGTAGCGGCGGTAACCAATTAAATCGATTAAGAAGTCTTTTTTGAACAGTGTACGATATTGAATCGCAAGGTTAGCAGCAGCAAGACAAGCTTCTGGATCATCAGCGTTCACGTGAACAATTGGAATATCGAAACCTTTTGCAAGGTCACTTGAATATTTCGTAGAACGAGAATCATAGCTATCAGTTGTAAAACCAACTGCATTGTTTGCGATAACATGGATTGTTCCACCCGTTTGGTACGCGTTCAATCTGCTTAAGTTCAACGTTTCAGATACAATACCTTGACCAGGGAATGCAGCATCACCATGAACTAAAATTACGAATGATTTTGAAGTGTCTTGTTCTGGAAGACCAGATTTTTTACGATTTTCTTGAGCCGCACGTGCGAAACCTTCCACAACAGGGTTAACGAACTCAAGGTGACTCGGGTTATTTGCTAATGTAACGCGAGTACTAACTTCTTCGTTACTAACGACTTGTTCTCTACCTAAATGGTATTTCACGTCGCCAGTCCAGCCAGAGTTAGCCACTGCGCCTTCTATTTTTGCATGTTTGAACTCAGCAAACATGTGACTATATGGTTTTTCTAATACGTGTGCAAGTACGCTTAGACGACCGCGGTGAGCCATACCAATCATGACATCTTCTACGCCGCTTTTAGCACCTTCTAGCACAATTTCATCTAGAACAGGTACAAGCATATCAACGCCCTCGATAGAGAAACGTTTTTGCCCAACGAATGTTTTATGCAAGAATTGCTCGAAACCTTCAACAGCTGTTAAACGTTTTAAAAGAGCAGTTCGTTTTTTATTTGATAGTGGTTGACGCAATGAATTTGATTCCACCATTTGATGCAACCACGCGCGTTCTTCACTATCTTGTATATGAGAAAATTCATAAGCTAAAGATTTTGTATAAACGTCTTTTAATCTATGAATTACATCAAGTGCAGTGTGAATACCTTCTGGTGCATCTTGCCATACTGTCTTTGCTGGAATCGCTTTCAAGTCAGCATCGCTCAGTTCGTTCATTGCTTTCTCAAGAAGAGATTGTCCATTTGCAGCATCTTCCATCGGATTGATGTGAGCCAACGTATGCCCGAAAGAACGAATCTGTTCAACAAGCTGAACGACTTTAAGAATTTTTTCAATGTTCCCTGTGTTTTGAGGAGAAAAATGTGTTGCTGTGTTGTCCCCTGTTACGACATCATCTTGAAACGAAGGAGCTCCAAAAATTTCAAAAAGCTCTTGTAATTCCGGATCAACAGAACCTGCTCCAGTTACGTAAAGATCATACTGCTCAATAACATAACCAAGGTTCGGACCGTGGAACTTGGCCCAAGGGTTTGTCGTTGTATTCTTCCTCGTCATTTGTTTAAACCTCCCAATGCATATAATCCTTTTCCATACAAAAGGTGCATTTTGCTCTTTTCAATAATTGATGAACCAATAATCAATGTAAATGTTTTCTTTACTCTTATGTTATTACAATAATTTACATAATACCAAACACTATTACTTATCTGTTTTGTAAAAAAACATTCACAATAACTTATCACCCAAGTTAATCTTTCATGTTATAAAGTAATTTTACAGAAAAATGGGGTGGATATATTTGGTATACCTATACGAATAACTAAAATTGTTGCATGTAAATATAAGTATAATAGTTAGAATGTTTTGATAAAGAGAGTTCGAATTATGTATATTGAAATAATAAGCGCTTTCATTGATATTATACAACAATATAACGGAATATAGTATAAAAAATAAAAAATTATGAATTTATCGTAAACTTTATTTAGATAGTGTTAAATATCGAAAGGAAAGTGAAGGATTTCTACAAAAAAAGTTGCTAAACATAAAAAATGCTTCATAAACAGTTAGTTTCTATAAATATGACGAAAAACACTGTAAAACGGGTAACGCATTTCGTGGAATAAAGAGAGAAATGAAATATTTTAAAAGGATAAAACAAATAGGGAGATATTAAATTTTAAAAAAAGAGAGGAGGAGATATAGTAACGGTTATTTACAGTGTTCCGCGTTTCATTTCAAAATAGACGTGCTGAAACTGAAAAAGTTTCTTCTATATAAATAGAACGAAAAATGAATAAAATGAATGTAAAGGAAGCTTGACGTAAAGTTTACTTTACATATATACTCGGTATAAGGGAGGAGGGAGAAATTTCCTTGGAAAATAAAATGGTCGAATACCGAAAAAAATTTGGACTATCTCAAGAAAAATTGGCAGAGAAACTTGGAGTTTCTAGGCAAACTATCATTTCAATTGAAAAGGGAAAATACGATCCATCACTTCCGTTAGCATTTGAAATAGCGAAAACATTTCAGACAACGATAGAACATGTATTTATTTATGAAGGAAAAGAAGAGGGGGAATCAGAATGAATTATTCACAAAAGTACTTTTTAATTATGGGAATTATTTTCTTTATTATGAGTGGAACTATGGTATTAGCAGGCATAATGACGCATTCCGCACCACCGGCTCCAACCTATACAGTACTTGCGATGATGATAATGTGCTTCTGCTTAAGTTACTTACACCCACAATTTAAAGAAAAAGATGAGCGGATGAAACTTATTCGTTATAAAGGAATGTTCTTCAGCTTCTTTGCGCTAACGGCATATTACCTTCTTTTTTCTATCGGTTTAAATCTACACGTAATTACACTATCTGCGGTTGAACTATTAAACATACTAATGGCACTTACGATGAGTACAGTTTTTATCTCATTTGTTGTTTTAGCGAAAAGATATTAAGATGGAAGAGAGAAAGGAAGATTAACATATGCAAATGATGTATGCTTTTGGCATTGGAATTGTATTATTTTTAGCCGTATTCTTATTTATTCGGAAAGACGTTCAAGGTGGGACGTTAACGAAAAGAGGCTTTTATAAAATGATCGGCTGTTTAGTCGTTATGTTTATAGCGATCATCGTAATGATCGTTTTAATAAATCAGTCACTATAGAATGAACCTTACTTGAGTAAGGTTTTTCTTTTTGGTATAAAATCCGAAAATTCCTACGATATCCATTTGCTACATATAATGGATATTATATAATTTAATAAAATGATAGTTAGGGAGCATACTATATGAACAAAAAAACTATCTTCTTTTTATTAACATGTCTACTACTTATAGCTAGTATTACTTATATAATATGTAACAAACGCGAACCAGTGCCACCTATGTTAGTATGGGAGGGTCAGGAATACTACGTTACGAATGAACCTGCCGAAGCTGAAAAAGTTGGACAAAGGATCGGAGAAGTAACAAAGAAAATCGAAACAAGTAAAAAACCTACGAAAAACAGTGAATCCAACATATTACAAGAAAAAACAGAAGTATTCACAATGATAGAAGAAGAAAAAAATCCTCACTCACCTTTAATCATAAAGGAGCCTTATAGTGATGAATATAGAGTAGCAAGACCGATGTTACAAGTACTATAAAGTGAAAAGGAGACTCATATGCAGACAGTAACTTCATATCCATGGTCGTTAAGAAAAATGTTTGTTTTTTCCTATGCTTCATCCTTCCACCAATCGGTGCGATATATATTTTGATGAATAGAGAAGCACTACAAAAGAGAGACTTCATTCTATATGTATTATTTGCTGCTATTAATCTATCACTTTGGTTATCGCTTATGATCTTTGATCGGAGTATGTGGATGGTAGCGGGGCATTATGTACTTGGAGCAATTGTTATTGTATTTTCGAATATGAATAAGAGATAAGCCAGCAACCTGTCACGTATAGTGTATGTTTCAAGTTTTAGTGTGAATTATTTCTATAGTTAAAAAGGTAGTAACCGTGTTACTACCTTGTATCATTACTGTTGATACGAACTCGGTAACCTGATTACCGAGTTGGACGCAATATTGCGGTGTATGTACGCTTAGTATGCGTATGAACAAGGGTGTCGTGAAACACGACCTCCTTAAAGGTTCGTAATAACGATACGACCCTTGATGAAATATCAAAGGTTCGGAATACTATTCCGAACCTTCTTTTTATATCACCGCAATTATCAATGATATTATTGATAATACAATCATAAATAATGAAGCTCAGTCATGAGCTATCGCCCTGTTACCGTCATTCCAGCTGTGTAAATTGTATCTACAGAGCCATCAGCGCCTACTACTTCAACTTTATAACGATATGTGCCTGTGTCCCCAATGTAATCACCAGGTCCTGTGAAAGTAGAAATTTCATCATATCCTCCAGCTGGAACCCATTGATTTTTCCAATTGAAGGAAGAATCATAATAACCCCAATTATCTCCATATTTCTTTTCGATGCTGACATTGTAATGAATTTCTTCTGCTCGGTCATTTGTGATTCTTGCAATTGTGCTGTTACCAAAAGTAACTTGTGTAGAATGTATTTTAACTGTAACACCGTTTACTGTTTCGCCAGGACCACAGATATAATGACAGCCATCCCAATCATCAGCATGTGCCTTTGGTGTATCTAAATTCATAACCGTTAAACCGCCTAAAGCTAACGCACCAGTTAATAATAATTTACCAAATGTTTTCACTTGAAATTCCCCCTAAGTATATTCTCAATTCGTTCGATAGATATCACATTAAGTAGTTTTATAACATTAATCTAATCGAGCGCTTTTTTTCCTCGAGTGTATTCGCTATTAATCTTGTAGTAATCTAATTTCTACATAAAATTTCATAGTTTTGATTCCATGTATGTATCATGATTTACATAGAATAAATCAATTAATACGTTTTGGTTATTTACTTATCCCACCTTCCTTGCTACCTTTTATTGGTAAAACATTGTTTTTATTATATACTATTATTACCTATTTACAAGAGAGAATAATCCTGTATGCAAAAGTGCATAATAAAAAACGAACCAATACTATAGTTCGTTTTTCACCAAGCTAAGCCCGATAAAGCCTCATTAACATTTTCTTCAATTTTTTGATGATACGATTTTTTTACATTTTCAATTATAGATTCGTACCTTCATTTCATATTCTTTATCCACGTTTCTCGTTCAATTTGTCTTTCTTCCCGTTCCCTCTCAATACGTTTCGTCTCATGATCTTTGGCAAATAGATTATTCCACACCTGATATATAAAAAACATCATCATTATCACAACTGACAGAAATAACAAGATCGTCTTTGTTCGTTCCGATATTAATATTTTCTTATTCCGTTTCATCGTTTATTGGGTATCCATTGTAACTTTGATTATTTATTCGAGCAATACTTTTTTGCAATTCAGGTGAATCATTAAATGCGTAACATTGGTACTTCTTATTCTTCCTATTACGTGTCGTATATTCCAAATCATGACCCGCCTTTATTAAATCCATAGCGAGCGTTTTTTTGTAAATTATTTTAATTCCCATATCATATTTCTCCTTTTAGTAATTTGATAGTTTTAATCAATCATTTGTATAACCGTATTGCTTGCGTTTCCTGACGAGTTCATCTCTTTTCTTCATAATGTCAACACGTAAAAATAGATTCACGCCTATCGTCCGTTTAATTGGTTCTAGTTGACTTTTTTTCAATAGCATATTCATACGTGAACGACTGATGCCCAGTATCTCAATCGCTTCGGAAGTAACCAAAATTTCTGTACGAGCAAATTCTCTTTTATCAAACTGTTGTAACTGGAAATTGTTTCATCGGCTAATCCAACAGTTTGAGCACTTTCAGGCACGTAAGCATGCCCTTCATAACGCACATATTCATTTTTCAACCAATAGACCCAATCAAAAATAAAGTTTGTTGTAATGTCAGTCATATAAAATGTTTGAGCATTTTGTGTTTCATGAAATGCTTTTATACTATTAAACATAAGAAGGAATTGGTTTAAAGATTTGGGACGTAAATTCTGTTTCACTTTGGTATCAATGAATCTTTCGAATACACGCTCAACAGAATCTTCTTTTGAAATTTTGCTAGTTTTTCGTTTGTGAGGTTGTCGTTTTTTTACGGTTTCTTTTTCAGTGAAGTAAGTTAAGGACATAAAAAAACCTCCTTCATTCCTATTCAGAATTAAAGGAGGAGTTTCAATCAAAACTTGAGCGGTGCTCAACTATGGTTTTGATTAAATATTAGATTTTTCAACACATGATACATAAGGTAATGACCCCGGAGAGGCTCGAACTCACGACCTCCACCCTGTCAAGGTAGAACGGTATAAGTCCTTAAGTACTCATTAGTGTTCTTTAGCTTGTTTTAGTTCTACTTTTTTATTTAAATGCCACTTCTAATGATGTGTGGTTTCCTAGAATTATTAGTAGTTTGTGACCATTTAGGTGACCAGTAATTACATGGTAAAATGTCAAGAGGGTATTTTTCTATATTTAATAAAAGTTTAGAGGATGAGTGCTAATATGTGTAAAATAGATATAATAGAGAGGAAAGTATCAGTATTATCAATTTATAAAATAGATTAATTTTGTAAGGAGAAAAGAGTAAATATGACATTAAAACATTTGTATATAAAAAATTTTCGTAATATTAAAGATGTTTGGATAGATAATTTAAAAGATGTGAATCTTTTTATAGGTAAAAATAATATAGGGAAATCTAATTATTTAAGAGCAGTACGTTGTTTTTTTAGTGCTATAGAATCTCAAAGTATATATAAGAAAGATATTCTAAAGAGAGAAGATATAATGAGTGGTAATGCTGCAGAAGATTTGCTATTAATGGGCGTTTTGGAAAATAACGGACAATGGTATGTGGCAGGTGTAGGTTGTAAAATAAAAGATAAGGAAGTTTATACATATCATTGCATTATATATTCTCCTAGATTTGGGGAGAAGGAACTTCAAGGTATCCCTATGGAGTATCAAAGATCATTTGATTTGTATAGTGATTATATAGAAAGATTCTTGGAATATATTCATCAAATCAAAATACATAATAAAGTATTAGAAAAATATAAAAGGGATATTGAGTATGTTTCATCTTTAGAAATAGATTTAAAGGTGGAAGAAATTATAAATGTTCATAAGTATATAGAAGACAATTTAAATTTATCAGATGAAACAATGATTTTACTGAAAAAGCAAAACATTGACATGGATAATATTCAAAAGTTTATCATATCGAAATTAGAGGAAATGATAGATATGTATGACCAAAGTATTGAGAGCTTAATTTATGAAATAACGCAAGTAGAAAAAGAAATAAAAATGGCATGGGAATATAACTTGGATGAAATAAACATTAAAACTATTTGTTATCAGAATGAAAATATTGTAATTAATCAAGGTGTTATAAGCGGAATTAAGACAATGTTCCAGGCTGAAAAAAAAGAAGCAATAAATCTTGAAGATGCAAAAAGGATTTTTTCACTAAAAAATAGAAAAGAAACAGTTGATGTTTGGTTGAATTTAAAAGAAATGTGTAGAAGAGTATTAGATATAGAAATAGATGTCTTTTTAAATAGGGAAAATCAGCCGATTATCGACATTGGTAATAACTGGATAAATATTAATGGTACTGGAATAAAAGAAGTCTTTAGAATTATATTGGATATAGAGCTCCTGAGCCCTCAAATTATATTGATTGAAGAACCAGAAATTCATTTGCATTTTGAGCTCCAACAAAGATTAAGTGAATATCTACAGTTAAAAGCAAAACATGCTCAAATATTTATTACAAGCCACTCAACAGCATTTGTAGAAGAGACACATGACAAGTCTGTTTATTTGATTAAAAGAAAAGAAGAAAAAGAAAATAGTATCCAATTATTAGACTCAGAAAGCTTAGATGAGATTATTAGCGAATTAGGCTATAATGCTCAAGCATTGCTAATAAAAAAGATGTTGATATTTGTAGAGGGTAAGACAGATAAAGTGATTGTAGATACATACTTACAAAAATTTCATCCTCATATGTTATCTAAAATAGGTTGCATTGATATGAAGGGTGAAACAAAATATAAATATTTTGCAAACGCTGAATCATTAAAAATCTTTGAGAAAAGTGGTGTAGAAACATTCTTTATTTTAGATTCGGATTATAAAACACAAGACGAAAAAAGCGGAAAGATTAGTCAGCATCCAGAAAAAAGTAGTTTGGTTTTTTGGCCAGGAGTTTGCATTGAAAATCTATTTTTAAACCCAGTAGTTTTAGATAAGTTTATTACCGCTAAAGATAAGACAAAAACTAGGGAATTAGATGAAATAGAAGAGATAATGAAAAAGACTTATGCCGATATAAAAATAGAATCTTCAAGAAAGTATATTCGTGAAAAATACTTGAAAGCTATATATCCCCAAAAAAATACTAAGGATTCTGTTGATGATGTTGATGGTTTAAAAGCATGGTTTAATGAAAAAAGAAATAAAATGAGGGAAGATTTAGATTTAGCTGTTGATATTGATAGCATTGTCGAAGAGTTTGATGCTCTGTGGGAAAATAAATTAGATGAGGTTGTACCGGGGGATAAGTTTTTAATTAAATTCTGTGAAAATATAGGGAACCTTACATATAAAAAGAATGAAAAGAATGTCCGATATTTAATTGATGATCTATCTCAGGAAGAGTGGCCTATTGGTTTTACTCAAATTATGGAAGAGATCATTCAAAAAGCTAATAATAGAGTATTAGAGAGTGTATAGAGAAAAAAAGCCGTCTAATTATACTTTTAGAAATAAAGTAACCATTTATCTGGAATGCTGATAGATAAATGGTTACTAAAAATGTTTAAAAGATTAGCTTTTTTTATTTTACATTTTTGTAATATTAAAGTTGTTTAATTGTAGGGGAATGAATAATATGGTATTTTCTACATTTTTATTTGTTTAATTCTTCTTTTTTATTGACAATTTCATAAAGATCAAAATCTTCATTAATCTTTATTACAATTGCAATTAATAATTTCAAAATCAGTAAGTAATTTCTATAGTTTATTTCTTCATTGCTATTGGCTGTATTCCCTAATCTACCGTGTGCATATTTATTTCTTAGTTGAGGACCATTTTGAAACTTACTATTGTTTAAATAGTAATCAAACATATCTTGTTCTAATTTAGAAAATAAAGTTGATTCGAATTCTACTTTATTTTCTTTATGCATTAATTTTACTTCCGCTTGTAGTTTATTAGACAATCTGTACATACTAATTACATTACAATGGTAAAGTTCATAAAGAATTTTTATTCTTAAAGGATTTTTCCAACTTAAAAATCCATCAATAATAGCTACGTAATCATTATCTATAAGATATTGCAGTTCTGATTTTTGATAGTCTTCAAATTCATCTATCCCCACTTGATGATTTTGTAACAAATCAAAAAATCTTTCACTATCTTTCTGTGGGTTTCCTAAGTATCCAAGGAGCGTTTGGTCTGAAAATAAAAGATAAAATACTGGAGTTAAAATATCCTTTGCATATATATATTTATTCTTTATTAAGCTAGGTACTTGACCGAATGTTATCCCATTGGATGATAATGAAAGCATTTCGTGATTAATTACCCCATAATCAACATAGCTTTTAAATTGTTGTAATGCATATTCTATTTCTGGCAAAATATCTCTGCATTTTTCTTTATATGATGATCCTTCAGAAGGAGCTGTAAAAACGTAGCCTGAAATGGAAAAATCGTCTTTGAGATAAGTTTTAAAAAACCATTCGATTACAGCTTCTAATCTAACATTTTGATTTTTTAATAATGAATAATATAATGCTAGCGAAGCATCTGTTAATATTTCATTACTTTCGAAATTTGCATTAACATGATAGTCCCTTTTGGATTTTAATTGAATAATATCTAGAAATGAGGTTCTAGTAGATACCTTATTTACAAAGTTAATTCTTCCATTACTATCAATAAACTCAAATAACCAAATGAAATTATTTAAAATAGTTTCATATTCTAATTCCTTTTCTAAATAGTTTTTATTATATACTATTTCAATCCCAGTACTATCTAATTTTTGTTCTACTAATTTAGGTGCATCTTTTTGCAGTAAAAACGTATACGTGGTAGATAAATCAGAACTATTTTTAAACAGTAACTCCTCAATATTTTCTTTTCTTTTTTTAGCTTTCCATCTGTGTTCATCTGTAACGGAAAAATCTTTTGTATTATGATTGTTAATGATTAGCTGTAAATAGCTAGTATTCGCTTCTGGAGAGTCAATATAATTACTAATTAACACATTCAATTCATCTTTTGTTAACGATTTAGGTAAATATAACTGCTTTTTATTTGTTTTAGCATCGATAACATATTTATCAAATAATAATTCTATATTAGATGGATCTTTTAATAAAAAGTGTTTTACCAACGTTCCATAATTCTCAACAAGTTGAAGTTGTTGACTTACTTGAGGGATTGAAAATAGATTCTTTGATAGTAGAGTAGCAAAAGTATTTTCATCTATCCGATCTTTCAACTGATATTGCACAAAAAGTTTTAAAAAGTCTTCTCTATATTGCCAATGTAACGTTTCAGCTAATAACTCGATATTTAATTTATCAATACTTGAAAAATAACGTGCAATATAGCCTTTTATACTTTTACAAATTCCTTTTAACTGCTCTTGATGCTCATTTGACCATTGAGCAAAAAACATTTTATTTCCTATGTAAATTGTACAATTATATAGTTCCAGAATATCATTAATTGTATGTCCTTGGTCTTCTTTAAAGTTTAATATTAAGTCTTCTGCTTTTAATAAATAATGACTAGCAGCTAAATCTGTGGTGCTATAAAATTTTACTTTATCCACAAATACATCTCCTTTTAAATATATATGTAATAACGCTATTGTCTCTCCACATATATCCATAGATTTTATAAGAAGAAATGATAATTAAAATGTGTTTAAGGGTGATTATTAGAACGTATAATAATTGTCCTCAAAAAATTTAGAGGTACAATTGGATCTAAAAATATTATTTTCAAAAGGGTTTTATTGATACAATACATTAATAAGATTAAGGATTTTTTGTTTATCAGAATCCGTTAGAATTCGTCCATTGAAATTGACCTTTACATTGGAATTTAATAGTTCTTCAATATTTAAATCATTATTTAAGAATTGAGCTACTAGTTCGTATCCAAAATTGTCTGCAAAACTTTGAACCCATGTACTAACTGCCATTGTCCCCGTAACATAATTAGTAAGTTCTTCAGTACTATGCCCCGTAAGAATCATATTCGAATCAACATTAAGTTCTGTTGCAAGTTTTTTTATATCATTTGCAGTAGGAATTGTATAACCTCTTTCCCAGTTTGAGATTACTTGGGAGGAAACATTAAGTTTTTTTGCAAGTTGTTGTTGAGTCCATTTTCGCTCTTTTCTCAATAACTTAATTTGAGGTCCAATTGAAAAATTTTCGAGGATTTCTTTTTCTTTCATAAATAATGTTCGCTCCATTCCTTTTTATTTCTATTCTATTTTAGCATTATTAACGGATTTTGAAAAAATAATATAAAATAAGGTTGAAAATAACGGATCATGTTAGTATAATCTAACTGAATCCGTTATTTATATTTAATATTATATTTTTTGGTGTAAAACTAACGCATTTCGTTATTTTATGTTTTATAGTAGTGTGTATAGCTTTTAGAAGATGTTGAAAAATATTAAAAGTAGTTAGAAAAATTATGAATAATTCAACGGAAAGTTGAGGAGAAACTTGTGAAAAAATAAAAAAGGTTTAGGAGGATATCTAAAGGGAGCGAAGCAGAGTATCAACTAGATCTTAATTCGGAGAGGGAAGGCATACTAGGCTGTTGTTAGTTGGCTAGACCAAGGTCTCTTAAAGGCCTGGGGCTAGCCTGGGACTTGCAGAGACTCAATGTTAGGAATGAAGTGTTTCATTGATTAAGAATCCCGCAACCATATAACATGCGGGGTTCTAATTACAACATCAGGTAAGGAGGAACATATATTGATTATTAAAGGTATTGATACAGTTGAATTTGGAGTTGAAGTCTTTGACTATTTTCAATCTTTTAAAAGCACATTAGATATGCTAGATTTATTAAAATCTAAAGCTCAAGAAGAATCCAAAGAGTATGAAGTTGAAATAAACGGAATTAGTTTAAAAGTACATAGAAATGGGATTCCTTTCTATTCCTATAAGGTATCATGTAATGATTTTCTAATGTACTTTATGGATAAGCAAGTAAAAAATACGTCACCGATTAAGGTACGGTTTCTTGCATCTTATTTATGGTCACTTGGCTTTGAAAAGGCTGTTAAAGAATTTCTTAATTGGTTAAGTGGTTTTGGAGTCTCTATAACAGATACAAAGTTATCAAGGATTGATGTATGTGTAGATAGTGATGAAACTCCTTTTACTAAATATGATTTGGAGAAAGTAGTAACTAGAGCAAGAGGGAAAGTAAATCATTTTGTAAATGATGAATATTACAATGGAAGTGAATTTAGTGGTTTTACAATAGGGCGTGGCGATCCATTGTTGGCACGTATATATAATAAAACGCTTGAAGTGAAAAAATCTCAAAAAATTTGGTTTTATGATTTGTGGAAAGAACATTTATGGGATGAAATAAAATCTGTATGGAGGGTTGAATTTCAAATTAGAAGAAAATGTCTAAAAGAATTTGGAGTTAGCTCTATAGAAGATTTTATTCTAAAGGAAAATAACATTTGGTCTTACTTAACAATGGAATGGTTAACCCTTAAGGTTCCATTATCAGATAAAAATAAAACTAGGTGGCCGCTAGATCCTAGGTGGACTATCGTTCAAAAAGCAGATTTAACACAAAATTTTTCTCCTATTATAAGAAAAAAAGTGAAAATAGGGAATACAGAACAGCTATTAGATCAAATTGCTGGTTTACTTATTTCAGTGGGAGCCTTAAATAATCATGATAGTTTAGAGGTTACTACTAAAATTGCAAAGAGATGGACTGAATCGAAGTTAAATAAGAAAAACACTACTTTTGATCAAGAAAAAATACAAAGGAATAGGCGCTTTCTATCAACTCATTCGTGCTAAAACAGGAGGATTTTATGAATACATTAGAACAATACCCATCAGTATTAGATGTTGTACATATTCAAGAAATATTAGGAATTGGAAGAAGGCAAGCTTATGAATTAGCTAACTCTGGAGATTTTCATACAGTTCGAATAGGAAGAAGAATTAAAGTATTAAAGACTGTCTTTATATCTTGGCTAGAAGGTAGCGATGTAAAGGAGGGAAATTAATTGGCTGGCTCTGTAAAAAAAGACGGTAACAGTTGGTATTATGTACTAGAACTAGGGAAAGTAAACGGGAAGAGAAGGCAAAAAAAGAAGAGAGGCTTTAAAACAAAAAAGGAAGCACAAAATGCTTTGACTGAAGCAGAACATGCTCTTTTAAAAGATGGTACATTTAGTGAACCGTCTAAAATGTTGTATAGAGAATATTTAAATAGTTGGCTTGATGATAAAAAGATACTTATAAAAGAATCCACCTTTAAAACCTATAGTTGGTTAATAAATAAATATATTATTCCTAATCTAGGAAATATAGAAATTTCCAGAATAAGACCTATAGATATCCAAAAATTGTATAATGAGATAATAAAGAATAATTTATTATCAAGGGAGAATGTACAAAAAATACATTCTTTAATAAATGATTCTTTAAAAAAAGCTGAAAGGTGGGGATTAATAAAACGCAATGTTGCTTCTTTGGTTGATAGACCTAAAGCATATAAAAGTGAATTGAAAGTCTGGGATATAGGAGAGGTTAAGAGTTTTCTAAAGGTAGCAGAAAGTAGTAGATATTATATTGCATTCCTTTTGGCACTTACTACAGGAATGCGACAGGGTGAGATATTAGCTCTAAGATGGAAAGATATTGATTTTAATAATAATACACTTTCAATTAAGCAGACTTTAAATCATGCAGGGAACAAAATAATAGCAGGAGCAAAAACAAAGTCTGGACAAAGAAGCATTGCATTACCTAATGAAACAATAAATTTTTTAGTAAAGCATAAAGAAACCATTGATAATGAAAAAAGAGTGGCAGGGATTTTATATACAAACCATGATCTTGTTGTATGCACAAATATTGGGACACCATGTTTACCTAGAAATTTATTAAGGTCTTTTTATAGCTTAATAGAGAAAATAGATATAACAAAGATTAGATTTCATGATTTAAGGCATACACATGCAACTTTGTTATTGAAAGAAGGTGTTCATCCTAAAGTGGTTGCAGAACGGCTGGGGCATTCAAATATACGTGTCACATTAGATACTTATAGTCATGTATTACCGAGTATGCAACTTGAAACTGCAAATAAAATAAATGATCTAATATTTTAAGTTATTTTACAGGAGGATGTTTAAAATGGAGAAAAATATTTTAAATGGTTTATTAAAACAAAATACGCCAATTAATTTTATTGAAGGCAAGGATATAAGGGTTGTTATTCAAGATGATGACATTCAAAATGAAGGATGGAAATCAGGTATTAAGGCAATAAAACTTTTGATTGATGAGTTGCCTGTAGGGTTTATTCAAAAAGATACAGAGGACTTTTTAATTAACGAAAAAATTGCTTTTCTTTTGCTTAATTCAATTGCTGAATTGTTGAAGGATAATGACCCTATTGGATTCATTCGCAATAAAAATAATATGGAAGTAATACGTTATTTCATAGAATTAATAAGTGATCAGAAGTGGGAATCTAATCCGGCATTTCAAGAGTTTATTTAAGGGTGAAACGACGATTGAACAACAGCATTAGAAGGAGATTATTGATGTCTTATTGCTATTGTACGAAGTGTGAGAGTGTTTATAGATGTGAAGATATAAAAATGTGTTGTGGTAATAAAAATAATTTAATTGATTGGGAAGAATTTGCTTTTATTATGGGATATCCTTTATATCCTGTTAAGAAGAAATATGTTGGGTTTCATTTGGATCTATATAAACGTTTAGATGCTAAATCTATGTATGATCTTAGGGCATATAATCCTGAACTTTTTTATTATGAGTTTAATGGTTGGAAAGAGATTGAATTAAAAAAATAAAAATGATAAATAAGTATTAGAATTAGAAATGTAATAACGTAATGTAAAAATTAAAGGATTTATAGCTTGAGTCATAAAGTTGCATGTGAATAACCCATAACTTTGCATAAAAACGCGAATTTTTAGCACAAATATAGAAAACTTCTAATTTGAAATAACCTATAAACTTGCAGAAAGTATATATTGGAAGCATAACTCTACAGAAAGTTATAAAAAATCATTCAACTTTTCAAATTATTCTATGTACACTTTTCTACCTCTTCCAAATAAATAAATGCTAAAATTGATATATTAATTTTAAGGAGCCGATATTATGACTGATTCCAAAAGACCATTGAGCAGTTTAGTTATTCGGAATTTAATGCTTGAAGCACTTGGTTATAAAGAAAATGACCTTGGTTTAGACGATGATAATTTTAAAAAATATAGATATAGTGGAAGTCAAAGAAACCTGTATACAATTACAGAGCTTTTAGCTATTAAGCATGGACTTATAGAAAAAACGGTGGAGATTCCTATCATTGCATGGGGAGCTGAAGGGCGTAAACTTTATCCACAGAGCAACACAAATTTTATGCCTCAAGAAATCCAAGGGCTATTTGAAGGTTTTTGGTTGCTCCTCAATCAGAATATTATTGCTCCAGGGGCATTTGGTGAAAGCGAAAATTTACCTTATTTTCACGTTACTCCACATGGATTAACATGCCTAGACACAAAAGAAATATTACCATATGATATAGATGGCTATTTAAAAAAGATCTATTCTATTAATCAGATTGACGAATGGGTAAAGTCTTATATGACAGAAGCAGTGCGGTGTTTTAATTCAAATTGTCACCATGCAGCAACTATTATGATAGGATTAAGCGCTGAAAAGTTAACTCTTAATTTGATTGATGCGTTCAAAACTTATTTACAAAAACATCAGGCGAACCTTAAGATAAAACAGAACGCTGGAATTAATATTCCACTTGATTTAAATTTTTCTACTAAAGTAGATAGCACATGGATGATTTCTCAAAAATACCAAGTCTTCCAGACATTTTATGATGCAATTATTAACCATCCTAAGGACGTAAAAAGTTGTATAGATACCTCTTCAAGAAATGTATTCTCTGAATATATTCGCCTAACAAGAAACGAAGTAAGCCATCCAAATGATTTAAAGAAAGATTATACAGAAACGCTCTTATTGTTTGTGAGTTTTATAAAATATATTGAACTTATGACTAAGTTAATTGATATGTTTCAAAATATTTAGAATATAGAAATCGGGGGCTATTTATGTTATATCATCTTACCTTTGATCCGAATAAAGCTTTATCAATTTATGATAATGGATTAAATAATTCACTTCCCAACGACGGAACAATTGAGTTGGATAAAATGTTCATTCGAAAATATGGTTTAAATCATCAAGTTGTTCAAGCAAGAAAACAAGCAATTTACCTTTATTACGATAGATACTTACCTTCTATACTTAATCAGATGGATCGAAATGCTTATATATTCCGTATATTACCAGAGAAATTGGATCTTAATAAGATGTATGTATCTGATCAACATTATCTCAATCAAATATTCGATGGAGTGGCTACAAGTCAAAAGGATATAGAATGGAATTTACAGAAATATGTTGAACACTTTAAACATATAAAAGATTATAATGAAGATACTGATAATTACTCATATGCAGAACATCTTTATTTAGATTCAATTCCCGTCCAAGCAATTCAATTGGTTAGAAAGCCTTTGTTAAATATCTAAAAATAAATCTGTATATAATAAAACGAAAATCTGCACTTTAGATATATATACAGATTTTCGTTTTATATTTTTATCAAAGTAGAACTTAACTCATAGATTCGCATAACAATCCCCCATAACTTTTCGTAAAATTATACTAAATTTGTTTTGTATTCCTTTTAATTAAATAAAAAACAATAACTCAAGGGAAGCATAAAACCACATTTTATGCAAAGTTATGTTCCCTGTTATAGGATTTGTAGTTTGGAAAAAGCCGTGGAATAAATAACCGAATTGTATCCTTTACGAAATAATTTAGGACGTAGTCCTAAATTATTTCGTAAAGGGGAGCAAGCGAAGCGCGGTAGTAAATGAACAACTTGATGGTAGGGTGACCAATTTGTGACCAGAGAGTTTGCGAAGGCCTTAGAATTGAGAAAAACAAAATAAAAGCCCCTTGATTATCAAGGGGTTTCTCCTATGACCCCGACTGGCCTCGAACCAGCGACCTCCACCCTGTCAAGGTGGCGCTCTCCCTGCTGAGCTACGGGATCTTTAAAAATGCGTATGTAACAGCATCTTTAATCTTTATGCTAAAGTAATTATATATAATTGACTGAAATTTTACAATATTTTTATATTAAATTTTTGAAGGGAAAGTAGTTGGAATGGCGCTAGTCGTGTATTAAGGAATATATAAATAGAGAATGTAATGAAAAGTGAGTTCGAATAAAGTGGTTATATTATTTTTTTCGATGCCAATCTAAAGGACCTTCATCACTTAAATCAACAAGAAAAGGGAATAAGAAGTGTAAAGGTAAGCTAATAAGTTCTGGCATAGCGTTCAATGTTTTCTTTGATAGATACTGCCTTCCGAAACAATATGGACAATCTTTTTCAAATGTCACGAGTATTGACCATACATCTGTTATTGTCCACTTCGTTTTACAATACGTACAACGCGCCATGGGGTTCCTCCTCATTGTAAGGTTTCTTCTAGTATATTCCATTTTGTTGTACTGAAGTCATTTGTATTTGGTGTGATAAAATGTAAGTTGTTTTGTTTTTTATGTGGATTTATTTAGTCATTTATGATCATTTACATATCGTTTGCTATTTTTGCAGGATGATAGGTTTTTGGATTCAATATACAAATTGGCCAATATATCCTTTTTACAATTTACTTAAAATCATGTATAACAGAGATACAAGATTATTTTATAATTATTCAGAAGTAAAGGGAGAATTATTGTAATGGTAAGGAAAACGTTCAAGATGCGCGTATCTAGAAATAGAACGATTTCGATTAATGGCTCGATTCTTGATGTGGATGTTACACATGATGAATTTTTACAAGAGTTTGTTGAGTGGGTCGATTCTAAAGGCTGGTCGTTTATGGGGATGACAGATGAGATTACACCCGAGGAAGCTAGTCAAAATTTAATAGATTCATTGATTGATGAGAAGGATAAGAAAGAATAATTCCTTCTTATTTTTTACTGTATATTTATGTTCTTCATCGTAAAAGTATGATATAGTAAAAAACAGTGAATGTTCTTCCAATTTAATACAAATTACATATGGATTGGTAGATTCAGTTTTTTAGCTGTGAGAGTATAGTGAAAAGGGAGAGTCATATGGTAAATTTTAAGAAAATTTTGGCTTTTTTTACCGTTATTTGTTTATTTTTTTTGACACCTATGACGTTACGTGCTGAGACGAATATTGGAGTGAATCCAGAGCAAGTGGCACCACCACCTGCGGAAGGACCAAATGTTTTTAGTCAGTTTGCAACTGCGATTGATGCGAAAACAGGAGATGTTTTGTATGACAAAAATGCACATCATCGCGCATTTCCAGCAAGTATGACGAAAGTGTTAACAGCAATTTTACTTATGGAGCATACGAAGCCAGAGGATCAATTTACGTTTTCACAATTAGCATTAGATCAAGAGAAGAGTAATTATCAAATTGAGTTTCAACCTGGTGAGACGATTAATCGTAATACTGCGCTTATGATTTTAATGGTGCTGAGTGCGAATGATGTGTCATATGCGATTGCAGAGCGTATTGGCGGAAGTGTTGAGAATTTCGCTCATATGATGAATGAGAAAGCGAAGCAATTAGGGGCTACAGATAGTCACTTTGTCACACCAAATGGATTGCATGATCCGAATCATTATACAACACCATTTGATATGGCTATGATTACGAGAGGTGTGCAAAAGTATCCAGAAATTTTGCAAGCAATGAATACGAAAAGAACGACAGTTACGACATCTAGGCAGACGGTGTCTATTTTTAACAAGTCTACTTATTTTGAAAACCCATATAGTATTGGCGGTAAGACGGGTTTTACAAATGAAGCGCGCAATACGCTCGTTTTATTAAATGAGAAGGATGGAAATCGTATTATAAATGTAGTAATGGCTTCTCAAAGACCTGAAATTTATGAAGATTTGAAGCAGATGGCGGACTATTCTTTCGGTCAATTTGTGAAGCAAACTGTACTAGATAAACATAGCTGGCATCAAAAGGCAACGTATTTAAATAAAGATATCGATAGCGAGCTTGAAAAAAGTGCAGAGCTTATGCTTAAGAAAGATGAAGGGAAAAATGTGAGGACGATTTTCCGTGCGGCCTCATTAGATAAAGATTCTTTATATCATAAAGGAATTCATCGTGGTGAAGTAGTTGGGGCAGTTGATATTACGAAAAATAATCAAACAATTGCGACGGTAAATGTTCTTTCTAAAGAAGATGTTACTTTTGCGATGCCTAAAAAAGATACGGTTGAACCTGAAGTAAATGAATCAAATGTGAAAATAATAAGCATTGGGATAGGTGCCGTTGTATTATTGGGAGCAATTTTATTTGTAGTGCTACGCCGAAATACAAAAGGAATGAAATCAGAAGAAAAATAAAATACTAGTTAAAAGGCTGTGAAGAGACTTTGTAACAGCCTTTTTTATATGTTTAAAATAACTAATAATTGTAAATTTTCTTATTGCATTTATGTATTGTTCGTTATATTATTTAGTTGTGTTCTTGTTAAAGAACGAAGGTGAATATTGCATACTTCAAATAATATAAAACAACGGAGAGGGAGAGAAACGATGAAATTAATTTGGAAGGTGATTAGCAACGTTATCTCATTTGTTTTATTTGCATTGATGATTTGCTTAGCTTTTGTAGTTATTTCTTCAAAAGCGAGTGGTGGGGATCCAACGGTGATGGGATATCAATTTAAATCAGTGTTATCAGGATCGATGGAACCGACATTTTTAACAGGATCAATCATTGCGATAGAGCCGACGAAAGATGGTTCTAAATATCAAAAAGGCGATGTTATTACCTTTAAAGAGAAAGATGAAAAAATTATCACTCACCGTATTATCGGTGTGAAAGATACAAATGGAAAAGTAATGTATGAAACAAAAGGGGATAACAACAACGGTGCTGATTTAGAACCAGTACTTGCGGAGAATGTCATTGGGAAATATGCGGATATTACAGTTCCTTATGCAGGATATGCATTAAATTATGCTAGTTCAAAGGCTGGAGCCGCATTGCTTCTTATTATTCCAGGGGTCTTTTTACTAGGCTATTCCGCGATTTCTATTTTTGGCGCGATTCGTAGTATTGACGGGGAAAAGAAAGAGAAAAAAGTAGAACAATCCGTCTAGTTCGTTTGGTTATACATTCCGTTTAGGAAGTTAACAAATATATAGATTAAGGGGATATGGACATGACTTTAAAGAAAAAATTAGGTATGGGTATCGCATCAGCAGTGTTAGGGGCAGCATTAGTTGGTGGAGGAACATTTGCATTTTTCAGTGATAAAGAAGTGTCAAACAATACATTTGCGTCTGGTACACTTGATTTAGCGATCAATCCAACAACAGTTGTTAATGTATCGAATTTAAAACCTGGCGATACAATTAAAAGAGATTTTAAACTAGAAAATAAAGGATCTTTAGATATTAAAAAGGTTCTATTGAAAACAGATTATAATGTAGATGATGTGAAGCAAGATAATAAAGATGATTTTGGTAAACATATTAAAGTAACATTCTTAAAAAATGTAGACAAGCATGAAACAATTGTAAAAGAAACAACGCTAGATAAATTGAAAGGTGACACACTTACAGCGGTAGATAATGATTTAGCTGCTTGGTTCTGGGATGAAAAAGGTATTTCAGCAGGTAAATCTGATAAATTCACAGTGAAATTCGAGTTTGTTGATAATAAAAAAGACCAAAACCAATTCCAAGGCGATAAACTAAATTTAACTTGGACGTTTGATGCACAACAAACAGAAGGTACAGAAAGATAAATATATTGTAAAAGGGGCTATCAATTTGATAGCCCCTTTTATAGTTAAATAGTTTGATTGGAGCGTATTTTTCTAGTATATGGCTATCATTTTTTACAGGTCTTTATTATAATAAAAGTAACGTTCTGTATAAAGAACATATTGTTCGATGGGAGAGATTAAGATGCTGAAAACACCTCACAAATTAAAAAAGATGCTTATATTGCCTTGTATGTGCTCCATTACGTTTTATTTAGGCTCTCAAATAATGACGTATACAGAAGCTGCATTTATTCATGAAACGAAAGTGGAAGCCGCTTTTTCTACAGCGATTATATTTCCAAAAACAGTTGATACATTAAAAGAGGAAGCTGAGAAACATAAACAGTTTATTGAGCATGAGTATGGAGAAATGAAGGGGAAGTTGGCAGTAACTTCTATAGAAGAAATTGAACAGGCAATTGTAGTGTGGCAACAAGGACGTGAGAAAATTGCTTCTGAGGAGGAAGCGCTGCAAAATGTATATACTGCAATAGAAATTCCTTATAATCAAATACAAGAAGAATTAAAAGTGAATAAAAGTGAATCGATTCAACAAGTGGCCGTATATGTGAATGAAGGTTTTCAAAGTATAAAAGAGAAGCGCGATTATATTGTGAAAGAAGCTAGTTTGCAAGCCATTGATGGACAAATTCAGGCTCTTCACCAACAATTAAATGATGCGATAGAGGCAGAAAAGGAGAAACAAGTAGAAGAGCAGAAGAAAGTAGAAGAGCAGAAGAAAGTAGAAGAGCAGAAGAAAGTAGAAGAGCAGAAGAAAGTAGAAGAGCAGAAGAA